>JAKBYW010000036.1:0-9729 GCA_021840275.1 Chloroflexota bacterium
TTCTCCTTTCAAAAGTTTTTCAATTACGTTCTTTACATTCTCCCACACCGATGTAAAGATTTGATAAAGAATTCGCGAAGGTAGATTAAATGCTGATCGGTATGCCGAGCGTCCTGCCGCCAAGTGATAGGGCTAAACGCAGTGTCTCGCGTTTTAAGCCGTAGGGAGCTAGCCACCACTGCTCGAACAACACTTTGCCGAGATGCCAGGATTTGCCCATCTTGTGGAGTTCGATCTGCGGCGACGGTTCAGCGAAGAAATTGCCGTATGCGAATCCTGCCATATTTTCGCCTGCTTCCAGCATACAGTAGCCGATACCTGGAAAATTATCTTGCCCGCTTGCTCCCGCGATCTCAGCGGCGATACGGCGCGCAACCACCTCCGCTTGCACATGGGCAAACACACCGGCTTTTGGCAGCATCATGTTAGCATGTAAATGCAACTCGAGAAGATGAGTTGCAGTCGGGCACGTTTTGGGATACGCTTCATTTGTTTTGTGAACGGGAACGCGTACCCGGGAACGCTGCGTTAGGGTCCAGTCGATTGTGCTTATGGGAAGCCAACAATGGCAAGCCCGCCATCATGTTTGACTGACTCGTTCGAATCCGCTTAACTGGGAAGCTCTGTAAGAGCCAGCCCGTATCTGTGTATGATCAAGCGGCCCTAAAAATGAAACGTGCCCGACTTTCAACTCAACAGGAGAATATCCCTATGGCTGATCAAAAAGCAATTGCGCCAAAACGTTTCATTGGTCTCGACGTGCACAAACATTACTTGATTGCGCTCGGTGTGAATGCGGAGCTGAATGTGGTTCTACCTGCGCAACGCGTGGAACTCTCGCGTCTTGAGGCCTGGATCCAGAAAGCTATCACTGTGCAAGACGCAGTCGCACTGGAGATGACCACCAACACTTGGGATCTCTACGATGAGTTGTCGTGCTACGCTCAGTCGGTGACGGTCGTCCATCCACCACATGTGGCCTTGATCACCCGTTCGCAGGTGATGACCGACAAGATTGCGGCCTCTATATTGGCTCGCCTGCTAGCCAAGGGCTTGCTGGTCTCGATCTGGGTTCCACCCACCGAAGTCCGTGAACTGCGAGCTGTGGTCGCTCAACGCAGCAAGATGACCCGTCTGGCCACTCAAGCCAAGAACCGCCTGTACGCCTTGCTGCAACGCCACCACCTTGCGCCTCCGGCAGGCAATCCCTTCCATGTCGGTCAAAACGAGTGGTGGCTGGCTTTGCCCTTGGGCAAGCTGGAGAAGATCAATCTGCAGAGTGACCTGGATACCTTGCGCTTTGCTGAGGCGCAACTTGCGCATCTCACATCCATGATGAACGAGATCGCTGCACACGACGAGCGTGTCACGCACCTAATCCATCTGCCTGGTTTTGGTGTGATCACCGCCCTAACAGTCCTGGCCGCCCTTGGCGAGATCGCCCGCTTTGAAGACGCCAAACATCTGGTGGGCTATGCGGGCTTGGGCGCTAGAATCCATGATTCGGGTCTCACCACCCGCACTGGTCGCATCACCAAGGCCGGACGCAAAGATCTACGCGCCGCCCTGGTCGAAGCCGCCCAGGTTGCCGCCAACTCACATCCTCATTGGAAGGCGGAACTGGCTCGCTTGGAACCGCGCCTCGGTCGCAACAAGGCTATCGTGGCCATCGCCCGCAAACTGCTGGTTGCCGTTTGGTATGTCCTCTCCGAACAAGCTGCCGATCGCTACGCCGATCCCCAGATTGTCGCTCGTAAATTGATGCAGTACGCCTACCAGATCGGCAAGCACAATCGTCCCGCAGGTCAATCCGCTGCGCAGTTTGTTCGCCAGAAACTGGACATCATCCAGCTTGGCGCAGATTTGCATGAAATCTATTGGGGTCCAAAGAAGAAGCCTGTTCCTTTGCCGCCCTCTTCTCTCTTGCAGAAATAATTGAGCGGCGTCCCAAACACGAAAACGTGTGAACTCCGCAAGGGAGACCTAAAAGGTTTTTCGGGCTCGCCGCTCATTCCTATTATACGACCTGTGTCAATCAAGCGCACCGTGAGGTACGATATATATGAATTTGTGTTAGGCGCAATGGTTCTTGAAATTCGCCTTGAAGAGGCTACAATAAGTGTGCCCCCTTCGAAAAAGGCGAACTCATCTATTTTCAGATGATTCGTCTTTTTGTTTCCACTCCCTCTTAGACCCTTGACTTCCCATTACATCTGTAGGCACATCGGGCTTCCAGCGTCCGGGAATGGAGATGGCTGTCGCGTCGCCGATTGCATACACATTTTCGTGCTGGGTCTGGAGGGTAGCCCGATCCACCGGGACCCAGCCAGCCTCATTGGTCAGCCCGGCTTCCTGGGCGATGCGCGGCCCGCGGTGAGGCGGGATGGCAATCAGCAAGTCGTAGCGGAATGATCCTTGTCCATCGAAGGCAAGCTTACGTGCGGTTAAATCCACTTGCGTCAATTTGTGCAGTGGATGAAAGGCAACGCCTCGATCCGACAGCATTTGCTTCACCGCATCGCCCAGGGCGGGTCCCGCCACCGGCATAGGTTGAGGCTCTGGCGTGAAGAGATGTACTTCGCTCTCGTTCAAGCCGCGCCTGCGGAGCGTGTTGGCGATGAGCATCGCGCCTTCGTGCGGCGCACCGGGGCATTTATAGGGCAGGGCGCTCACAACTACAGCCACCTTTCCACCGCCGAAGTTTCGCAAAGTATCGCGCAGTTTCGTTGCCCCATCGAACGTGTAGTAGGTTTGCGCACTCTCCGCCAAACCGGGGATGGCGCCGGGGGCTAGTTCCGCACCGAGGGCAAAGATAAGATAATCGTAATTCAACGCCTGCGCGCTGGTCTGTACGCGGCGATTCGACAGATCAATCGCCTGTGCTTCGGCCAGAATCAACTCGACGCCGGGACGCACGAGCTGGCGCACATCCCGCGTGATCTGCTCAGGCTGGCGGTCACCAGTCATCAGCCATAGGAAGGATGGCGCAAAAGCATGCTGAGGATTCTTCTCAACTAACACGATACGATGTTCATTCGGAAGGAGACGCCGTAGTTCGTTAGCGGCAACCAGTCCGCCGATGCCTCCGCCCAGGATAAGTACAGTTTTACCAGTCATGATTTCACCTATGAGTTACCGATAACAGAATATTGCCTGCAACACGAAGCGCGTCGAAGTGACAAGCGGGGATGCATAAACGGCAGTCATAGCAACGTTCGATATCAATGTATGGCGGTTCATCATCGTCAATCCGCATGATGGCGCGCACTTTACAAACCTCAGCCGCGAGACAGCGGCGGCAGGCGCGGCAGTTCTCAGTCTGAAGTTGGATGCGAATCTCGCGCGCCACAGACTCCTCGCGTTAAAACACCAGCACCTTGTCCGCTGCCAGTGTCCAGTCGGTGAGCAATTCCATGCTCCCGCTTTGGATGTTTTCCATTAATGCGTCTTGCCCGAGACCTCGGGCTTTCTGGCACGTCCCTCAGGTTGCCACCTCGCCGCCGCGCAGAACAGAACTCAACATGCGCTCGACGTTGTAGTATCCCTGCGGCGTTTCCTGTCCGCGCGCGGCACATTGCACGCCGTCACCCATCAGAAAGACGCGCACATGCGTTTCTTCGGGTCGTTTGGCGAGATTCATAGCAAGCCGCAAGGCATTATAGGCTCGTTCATTCCCATAAGGGCCATCGTTGATAATGAGCAGGTAGTTTGTCATTTTGGTTTCGGTCATGCTATGGGTTCCTTTTCTGTAATTTTTTCTCGCGCCAGTTCAGCGGAAGTCTCTAAATGTTCCAACAACACCTGCCGCATTAAGTCGCAGGCTTGGATGATCTTAGGATTGCTCAACTTGTAGAAAACGTTCAACCCCTCGCGTCGCGATGTGACGATGCCCCTCTGCCGCATGAGCGCCAGGTGCTGTGACAGGTTAGACTGGCTGATTTCCAAAGCCTCCGCCAGTTCAGTTACCGACAATTCGCGGGCGCGCAATTTGTCTATGATTTCCAGCCGTTTGGGATTGGCTAATGTATGGCAGATGCTCGCATGTAGTTTATATGTTTGACGGTCTGTCATTTGTTATCCTCTTTATATTAGAAATTTAGAATATTGTAATGTTCTCATGGAGGACTGTCAACTTTTTTGCATGCGCCAAATGGCGTATTCGCGAATCAGCCAAATCACTCTGACAAATTTTTTGAACTCAAAATAAACTTTCAGCGCGCAATGCCAGATGGGCATGTTGCGCGGCAAGTTGATCGTGGGGTAAAGAAAGGAAAGAAAGTGAAAAACAATAAGGTAAATTGGTCTGTGATTTCCTATGTCTCTGCATTTCTAATCGGAGTCATCTTGTTCTGGTCGTTTGGGAAAAACTGGCTCAACCTTGAATCAGCACTGGTTCTTCTCGCTGGGCTGATTGGCGTGGCAATATCTGTGTTAATATTTGGCGCATGGAATACTCGTAACAAATCAAATCACAAAATCAAATTACGAACCTGCTTCACCTGATAAGGTTTGGCCTTCGAACCTTTTGCCTGCAAGTTGATGATTTCCATCACGCCTCCTTTTGTGAAGATGTGATGACTACTGCAAATTCTTTCGTCAATTCCAAGTTCAGTCAACAATTAGCGCAAATCTTGAAAGTCAATATTTGCGTCGGATGCTCCGCGCAGAACCTTTTCAAGGATTTTATCAAACTTGGATATATTGCAATTATGAACCCTCTGAGAATTCCAAGTCTTTGATGAATATTCCGCTGGCGCGAAGAACAACTTTCCCACTGGGACCTGCCAAAAAGCCTTATATTGATTTCTGGTATACTCCCCTCACGAAGGTAACCTTTGCCACGTTTTGAAGTTGATGTTGATCCCTGCGACTATATAACAAGCGACGCGATTGGCCAGCCCGGCCAGCGCGTTTTTTACATTCAGGCCTTTCAAGCCGAGAAGACCTATACCGTAATCATCGAGAAGGCCCAGTTGCAATCTTTGGCCATCGGCGTGGAAAAATTCCTGGCGGAAATCGAACGGCAGAATCCAAGCCTCGAGGAAGCCGAGGCGGATTACGCCGAGGAGCAGATGCGCATTCATCCTCCGGTGGATCCGCTGTTCCGCGTCGGCGAAATCGGCCTCGGTTACGACCAGCCGCGTGATCGCGTTGTGCTGTTTGCGCGCGAATTATTGACGGAGGAGCAGGAGCCCGAAGAAGCCTCAGCGATCCGCTTCTGGTGCTCGCGCCCACAGGTTCGCAGGCTGGCGCGTTGGGGCACGGAAGTGGTCCAGCGCGGACGGGCCATCTGTCCGCAGTGCGGCCAGCCCGAAGAATCCGAAGGCCACTTCTGCCCGAAGAAGAACGGGAATAGACACTAATTCTCAGTAACCACCTGTGCCTGCGGCACGGTGCAGGCAGTTTTCAGTGATCAGTAATCAGTCCAACGAAACTCTTAAGACTGTCCTTCAGTTTGGCGCGATTGAACTGAAAGGTCAATTCACGTTTGGCTCGAATTACACTTTCCTCGTCAGCGTTCAGCACGAAGGCCGCGAACTTTCCGCCGTTTACAAACCATCCAAAGGCGAACAGCCCCTGTGGGATTTCCCCGAAAACTCGCTCGCCTCGCGCGAGGTGGCCGCCTATCTCGTCAGTGAATCGCTCGGTTTTCACTTTGTCCCGTTCACGACGCTTCGAGACGACGGTCCGTACGGCCCCGGCTCCCTGCAGCAATACATCGAGTACGATCCCGAATATCATTACTTCAATTTCAGCGCGGAGGATAAAGCGCGCTTGAAGCCGGTCGTACTCTTTGACTTGCTGGTCAACAATGCCGACCGCAAAGGCAGCCATGTCTTTTTTGCGACCAATACGAACAAACTGTGGGCCATCGATCACGGCATTTGTTTTCACGCAGAAGATAAATTGCGGACAGTGATTTGGGACTTTGCCGGGCTTCCCATTCCAGATGAATTGCTCTCGCTTCTTTCCCGGAGCCGCGACTTGTGCGGCCCCCTGGAGCCGTATCTCAGCCCAGCAGAGATCGCCGCGTTGCAAACCCGCGCCGACAAATTAATCGCTTTGAAAGTTTTCCCGCCCGCCCCGAGGGACCGGCGCGCATTTCCTTATCCGCCAATCTAAGCGAAGAGTGTATCCAGACCACATTTCCAGGCGTTTTTGGAAAGGACAACACGATGACCGAAAAATCCATCGCTTTGCTTGCCGACAGTCTTGTGGAGGCTGGTTGTATCCAATTTGGGGAATTCACATTAAAGTCGGGACTCAAGTCGCCAATCTATATTGATTTGCGCCGGATCATCTCTTATCCAAAACTGCTGGAGCAAGTCGCTTCCGCCTTTATTCCCCTGATCTCCAATTTGTCATTCGACAGGATCGCTGGGTTGCCCTACGCGGCAATTCCAATTGCCACCGCCATCAGCCTCGCCGGGGGCTACCCGATGATCTACCCGCGCAAGGAAGTCAAGACCTATGGCACAAAGGCTGAAATCGAGGGCGAGTACCACGCTGGCGAAACAGTCATTGTGATCGATGACCTGGCCACCACCGGTGGCAGCAAGTTCGAAGCAATCGAAAAACTGACCGGCGCCGGATTGATCGTAAAGGATATCGTCGTATTAATAGACAGACAATCCGGAGCCAAAGAGGCGCTGGCCGAGGCGGGACTCCATCTTCACGCTGTCCTGACAATTTCCGAGTTGCTGGACTATTGGGAAAAGGCCGGCAAGGCCGGGAAGGGTGAGATCGAAGAGGCGCGCAGATTTTTAAAAACCTGGCGATGACTCTTGCGTCGAAAAATATTACCGGCCTGCCAAAAACGTTTGGGGTTGGCACAACCCGGATTCAATATTTCACATCCCTTTTCTTTTCTTACCCAAAAGCATATCATCTCAAAAAGAAGGGGGAAGTGGGGCGTTTTGGCAGAAAGCGCGATATATAGCAAAAAAGACGAAAGTTTCGATAAATGGTTATATGTGGTGGCCGAACCTGTGGAAAACTTGCGCCGATTCAGCGCTATGCCGCCATATTTAGCAGTCACAATGCCATACTTGAGGAGTTACCAAACCAGAATAAATAAGAGTAAAATGAAGTTATCCGGAAGCATCCTGGTATCCGATCTTTTGAGACTGAGGTTGCATGAGATCAAAAACACCTTCCAAGTCTGCCTCTCGCAAACCTGAGGGGAACAAGAATAAAAACTTTCGTCTGCTTTTTGATAACAATCCGCTTCCGATGTGGGTGTATGACCTGGAAACATTGTCTTTTCTGGATGTCAACGCGGCGGCGGTGGAACTTTACGGTTACTCGCGTGATGAATTCCTCAAACTGCGCATCACAGACATACGTCCGCCGGAGGATGTCAAGCGCGTTAAGAAACATGCGCAGGCCAGGCGGCCCCGTCTGCAGCATTCGGGGGAATGGCGGCATTGCAAAAAAGACGGTTCCATTATCCATGTCGAGATCACATCCCATAAATTAACTTATGCAGGCCGTAAAGCTGTGCTGGTCTCGGCAAAGGACATTACGGAAAACAAACTTGTGCTGAGGGAGCTGGCGGAATCCGAGGAACGATATCGAAATCTGGTCGAGAACTCACTGGCTGGCATATACCAAACAACCGTACAGGGGAAGATCGTTTATGTGAACGATGTGTTGGCCAAATTGATGGGCTTTAAGTCAGCAAAAGAGATGAAACTGCTGGGATCCGCTCAAGAGATTTATAAGAATCCCGGCGACCGTAAGAAGATCATCGCCGCGCTGAAACGAGGCGGCGCAGTAAACAACTTTGAAACCCAGTTCGTCACTCGTTCGCGGGAAGTGAAATGGGTGTGGTTAAGCGCCAGCCTGAAAGATAATGTCATTTCTGGTATAGTGCGCGATATTACCGAAAGTAAGCGTCTTGAAGACAAGGCGCGCGCGCTTGAAAGCAGTTATCACAGCCTATTCAACAGCGTGACAGAAGCGATCTATGTTCAAGACCGCAAAGGCCGCTTTTTGGACATCAATGACGGCGCGGTAAAAATGTATGGTTACCCGCGCGAGTTTCTGATTGGCAAGACGCCCGCGCTTATTTCTGCGCCGGGCAGGAACGATCTTAAGAAAGTGCAACGCGCCATCCAGCTTGCCTTCGAGGGCCAACCGCAGGAATTTGAGTTCTGGGGATTACGGAACAACGGCGAGGCCTTTCCCAAGAATGTGCGCTTGTATAAAGGAACCTATCTCGGCCAAGATGTGGTCATTGCCCTGGCGCAGGATATTACCGAGCGTAAACGCGCCGAAGAGTCCCAACGTGCAGCCGAGGCAAAGTATCGCGCTTTGGTGGAAAATGTCAGCGCGATTTTCTACGTGGACGATGTGAATGATCTTAGCTCCACGATTTACATCAGCCCTCAGGTGGAAGCCTGGCTGGGATATAAACCGGAGGCATGGACGACGCACCCGGATTTTTGGAAAAGGGTAATTCATCCGGATGATTACGCGGCCTGGCAAACGGAAAGCATCCGTGCCAATAAAACCGGTGAACCGTTTAGGATGGAATATCGCCTGGTGGCACGCGACGGTCACATCGTTTGGATCAAAGACGAAGCCGTGTTGATCAGGGATGACGCCGGGCAACCTTTATATTGGCAGGGTGTCCACATTGATATCACCAACCGCAAACGGAGCGAAGAGGCGCTGACCGCATCCGAAGCAGAACTCAGCGCCATTTTCGCATCCATGCCGGACGTTGTGCTGGTGCTCGATAGAGATGGCCGCTATCTCAAAATAGCTCCTACCAATCCCGATCTACTGCATCAACCGGCTGAAATGCTATTGGGCACATGCATGCACGAGGTCTACTCGCGGCAAAAGGCCGATGAGCTTGTGGGGCACATCCGCGAGGCGCTGGACAAAAAACAGACCATTCGATTTGAATATGCTCTTTTGATTGGCGACCACATCACCTGGTTTTCCGGTACGACTTCCCCGCTGACAGCAGACACGGTCGTTTGGGTTGGACGGGATATTACCGAACGCAAACTGGCCGAAGACGCCCTGCAACAGCGCCTGACGGAACTCTCGGTCATTTATGATGCCTCCCAGCGCCTCCAGCGGATCCTGACACCGGAGACTCTGGCGGATGAATTGATCCGCCTGCTCAAGAAAATACTGGATTACGACCATGGGGCCGTCCTTCTGGTGGATGAACCGTCCGGAAATTTGGTTCCTTTCGCGGTCAGCGATCAAGGGCGGTGGTTTACATCCATTCAGGAATATAAGGAATATGTCATTTTACATGAACTTCGTTTGGGAAACGGCATTACCGGTTGGGTCGCGCAACACGGACAAAGCATTTGCCTGGGCGATGTTCGCACTGACGCGCGTTACGTCTCGACCTCGGAAGATGCCCGATCGGAGTTGTGCGTACCGCTTATGGTTGGAAATTTGATCATCGGCGTGGTAAACATTGAGAGCGCCGGCATGAACGCCTACACCGAAGCGGACCAACGCCTGTTGGAAACGCTCGCGGCGCAGATCGCGATTGCCATACAGAATGCGCGTCTGTTTGAAGCCGAACGTCTACGCCGCCAGGAGGCCGAAACGCTGCGTCAGGCGGCCAACACGCTGGCTTCCAGCCTTGATCTGGAAAATGTGTTGAACAGTTTGTTGAATGGGCTGGCCCTGGTTCTTTCTTTCGATAGTGCAGTGGTTTTTCTAAATGAGAATGAAAATTATCGCGCCATCGCG
>JAKBYW010000037.1:0-9679 GCA_021840275.1 Chloroflexota bacterium
CGCCGAGATCAATGATTTATGTCGAAACTCTTCGCGCGCGTACACGTTCGACAGATGCACTTCGACGACAGGAATTTGAATCGCGCTGATTGCATCGCGCAACGCCACCGACGTGTGTGTATATCCGCCTGGATTGAATACCACGCCGTTTGCCCACGTGCGCGCATCCTGCAAAGCGTCGATCAATGCACCTTCGTGATTCGATTGCAAGCATTTAATTTCCGCACCCAATTCTTTTCCAAGCTCGATCAATTTCGCATTGATGTCATCAAGCATCATCGAACCATAAATTTCCGGTTCGCGCGTGCCAAGCAAATTCAAATTGGGGCCATGCAAGATCAGTATTTTCATTTGTCCTCCAACGCCATCTCCAAATCTTCCATGTCCACCAATTCGATTCGCCTGATCTATGCAGACAATGCAAATCACACGATGCCGTTTAATTTTTCCCTGTCCACTCGCATTTTGTGGACGAGTCTCTCGTATGGCAATTCTCTAGGATGCCGATGGACAGACTCGCCCACAAAAATGATTAGGCGCCAGTGCAATATGCCAGGCCAACCGTTCCAGGTCCGGTATGTGTCCCGATCGCGGGACTGACCGCAGACAGGATCGACTCAACCGCATTCAACTTTTCGGCTGCGATGGCGAGAACTGCTTTTGCATTTTCTTCTGCATTGGCATGCAGCGTTGCCAAACGGACGTTTGACTTTCCAGCGCATTTTTCTGCAACCAATTCAATTACTTTCTCATAGGCCTTTTTCGACGTTCGGACGCTATCGGCCGTATCCACTTTGCCATCCTTAATGGTCAGGATCGGTTTCACGTTCAGCGCCGAGCCGAGTAGCCTCTGCGCGCCTCCAATGCGTCCGCCGCGATGAAGGAATTCAAGCGTTTCCACTACAAAATATACGCCCGTGTTTGGACGGACTGTTTCCGCCAACTTCTGACAATCCGCCAGCGACGCGCCATCGGCGGCGGCTCGTGCCAGTGCGAGAGCCTGGTAGCCTAATGCCATGCCGGTGTTTTCGCTATCAAATAAAACAATTTTATCTTTTGCCGAGGCGAATTCCTCGCGGGCCTGTCTTGCAGAGTCCAGCGTACCAGAGAGTTTCTCGGAAATGAAAACTCCCATTACATCATATCCCCGCTCGAGCAGACTGGCGAACGCCTTGTGCATATCCGCAGGAGAGGCTTGGGATGTGGATGGCATGACTTTGGAATTCTTTAGGCGCGTATAGAATTCCGTGGGTTTTATCGTCACTCCGTCGGAAAACGTTTCCTCCCCCCATATAACGGACAAGGGCGCTACGGTGATGTTCAGTTTCCTACAAATATCATCGGGAATGTAAGCGGTACTATCTGTGACAATGGCGGTTTTAGACATTTTTTCTCCTTGGCATAAGTTTAATTGTATAACCCCCCAACTTCCATTTGGGTTTCACAATCATCCATCCAAGGTTTTCCCCAAATCTGTCACATCCACCAACTCCACCTTTCCAATCTTAACCGGCAAAGCAAAACGGATGGCCTTCGCATTTTTCTTTTTATCCATTCTCATCACGTGGATGATTTCTTCACGCGGCAATTCTTTGGGGATATGGATGGGTAGTCCCAACTCCGATAATGACTCAGCCACCGCTTCTGACAAGCCTTTGCCTGCCACCATTAAACGTTCGGCCAACTTCGCCTCGGCCACTATCCCAATCGCCACGGCCTCGCCGTGCCGCAATTTGAACTGGCTGACAAGTTCCACTGCATGCCCAACCGTGTGGCCCAGATTCAACGCTGCGCGGAATCCTTTTTCATATGGGTCATCCTCGATGATCTTTATCTTGACCGCCATCGCGCGTTTGACGATTTCTTCGAGGTTATCTTTTACCCAACCCAATCCTTGCGCGCATAAATTGAATAACTCAGGGTCAGAGATGATTCCATGCTTGACAACTTCCGCCATGCCAGAAATCAATTCCACTTCCGGCAAGGTCTTAAGCAGTTGCGGATCAGCCAGGACCAGTTTCGGCGGATAAAACGAGCCGACGAGATTCTTGCCCTCAGGCAGATCAAATCCGGTCTTACCACCAAGAGATGCATCCACCATTGAAAGCAAAGTAGTTGGCACGCCAATCCATTGGATGCCGCGCATAAACGTGGACGCGGCAAATCCGGTCATGTCACCGATTACGCCGCCGCCCAAAGCAATGACCGTGCTTTTGCGGTCCAGGCCTGCTTCGAGAAAACCATGCCAAAGTCTGCTCACGGTTTCCAAATTTTTATGCGCCTCGCCGGCAGGAACGACTGACACTTTTGGTTCGAAATCCGACGAACGCAAAACAGCCACCACTTTTTCAGCATGGAACTTGGCCACGTTTTCGTCGGTTACGATGATCGGGTTTTGCAATCCACGCAACTTAAGAATTTCGCCAAGTCGCTCGATACCACCATTTTGCACCATCGCATCGTATTCCCCCATCGCGGAGAGGTGATGTCTACCTAAAACAACCTGCGCTTGATGGGTATTTTGCTCGGCAGATTTCCCGTCCACGTGAACAATCAGCGGGAAAGAACGATAATGCCCGCCACGTTTTACAAGCAACGATGTGAGTTTTTCACGCAAGTCGCCTGCCAGCAAAGGACGTTTTTCGTGATCGCTTTGCAAACGTTCAAGCAATGTGGATAGTTCCGCCATCAACAAAATAACCTTGCCATTGCTCTCTGCGAAAGTACGGTTCTCATCTCGCAAGAGCGCACCGCCGCCAAGAGCAATCACACTTTCTTTTTTGCTGACAATATTTTTCAGAACAACCGATTCAAGGTCACGAAAAGTCGGCTCACCTTGTTCCTCCATAATTTGTGGAATGGGCGTACCCGCGTTTGTTTCGATAACGTGGTCGAGGTCAATGAAAGGCAGTTTTAGATTATGGGCAAGTTGTCTGCCAACTGTGGATTTACCCGTCCCAGGAGGACCGTAGAGGAAGATGTGAGTCATAAAATTCTTTCCATGTCATTGCGAGGGCGGCGTTCTCCCGAAGGGGCCCGAAGCATCTCCTCGCCAAACTGGGGATTGCTTCGTCGCAAAGAACAAGAACGCTCCTCGCAATGACATGACTATTCCCAAAAAATATGCGGTGTGTTATCCATCTGCAAATCTTCGAGAGTTGATTTTCTCAAAGATTCAAAACGGGGTTTCATTTCATTCATCGAGTCGCCGCCGAGTTTTTCAATCAATGCGTCAGCCAAAACAAACGCAACCATCGCTTCGAGAATCGGAACCGCGCGCGGCACGGGGCAGAAATCGGAGCGTTCATATTTGGTGGGAGATTCTGTTCCTGACGCCAGATCAACTGTCAGCTGGGGAAGAAGCGTGGTGGCGATCGGCTTCATCGCGGCGCGGATGACGATCGGCTGTCCATTTGAGATTCCACCTTCGGTGCCGCCTGCACGATTCGAATTACGTATTACGTATTGCGTATCACGTAATTGAATTGGGTCATGAACTTGCGTTCCAAGCAAACGAGCATTCTCGAACGCATCGCCGACTTCCACGCCTTTGATGGCCTGCACAGACATGACAGCCATGGCAAGTTTGGCTTCGAGTCGTTTGTCCCATTGGACGAAACTGCCGAAGCCGACAGGCACGTTCAGCGTAACAATTTCCAGCACGCCGCCCAGCGTATCCTTTGCGCGGATGATTTCTTCGATGCGCTTCCGCATTTTTTCAGCCGCGACTTTATCCGGACAGCGCACGTCGCTCTCCTCCGCCGCATCAAAGCGGACCTGATAATCGATCCCCTTTAATTCAGCTTCGATCTCGCCGATGGATGTTACATATCCGCCAATGATGATCCCAAACTGCGAAAGAAAATGTTTACAGACCGCGCCCGCCGCAACGCGCATGGTGGTTTCACGCGCAGAGGCACGTTCGAGTGCGGGGCGCAGATCGGTGTAACCGTATTTCACCGCTCCCGTTAGATCTGCATGCCCAGGACGCGGTGCGGTCATCGGCTCGATGGCTTTTCCTTTCCATTTGACATGGTCATCGTTTCGGACGAGCAGGGCAATCGGCGCGCCTGTGGTCTCGCCTGCCAAGACTCCGCCAAGAATTTGGACGGTATCCTTTTCGATCTTCATGCGTCCGCCTGAGCCGTATCCCCGCTGACGACGGGCAAGTTCCTTGTCGATGATGGCAGTTGTGATGGGAAGTCCGGCGGGCATGCCATCGAGAATGGCGGTCAACGATGGGCCGTGGGATTCTCCTGCAGTTAAGAAGCGAAGCATAAGTTCTCCATTCATAAAGTAGGGGCGACCCTTCATGGTCAATCAAGTAGTTTATCGCTCAGAGCGGGTCGCCCCTACAGATTCAAACAAAATATTCCGAGGCGGGTTGTGACCTGTCCAGATTTCAAAGGCGAGGGCAGCTTGTTCGATCAACATGCCAAGGCCAGTGGTAGCGGGCAGTCCCAGGGAGCGGGCGTCTTTAACCAATTTCGTTTCGCGTGGATTGTAGACCAAATCGTAAATTGCGGCGTTGGGAAAAGGCAGGTTCCCTGGCCAGGGAGATTGGTTGGTGTTAGGGGTCATTCCAACTGGGGTGGCGTTGACAAGAAGTTGAAGGTTTGATAGTTGGAAGGTTGAAAGGTTGAATTCAATTGCCTTAGTATTTTCAAATTGGACAGCCAGTTCTTGGGCTTGTTCGATTCGACGGGTGGTGATGCCGACATTCCATTCATCATTGGACAAAGCATACACTACCGCCCGCGCCGATCCGCCTGCACCTAAGACAATTGACGATTTTGGATTTTCGATTTTCAATTGGCTATTTACGAGAAATTTGTTTAAGTCCGTGAGAAACCCTTGGGCGTCAGTATTGTCGCCAACGAGTTTATCATCACGGAGATAAACTGTGTTGACTGCGCCGATGGTTTTTGCTGTTGGCGTGAGTTCATCCATGAGCGGAATAACATTTTGCTTATGCGGAATAGTGACGTTGAGTCCTTGGATTTCGCCAGCACGGACACGATTGAGTAATTTTTTCAGTCCTTGCTGATCATCAATATGAATTGGAAAAAGGGAATACTCACCCTTGAGTCCACATGCCTGCAAAGCTGTGCCATGAATCTTGGGAGACAGACTGTGTCCCAGCGGGTATCCAATCAGACCAAGTCGAATCATCGCAAAGTCTCAAGGACTTCAAAATAATTGGGAAATGTTTTTGAAACGCAGGATGGGTTTTCAATCGTCACGCCTTTTTTACGCAGGCCGATCAGTGAAAATGCCATTGCCATGCGATGATCGTTGTAAGTTTGAATGTTGGCAGGTTTAAAGGTTTGACATGGATAAATTATCATACCGTCTTCATGTTCTTCAACTTGCACACCAAGACGTTTTAGCTCAGTACAAGTCGCAGAAACTCGGTCTGTCTCTTTAACTCTTGCAGAAGCGATGCCACGAATTCTTGTCGGGGAAGACGCAAAGGGCGCAATCGCAGCGAGGGTTTGAGCGGTATCGGGAATGTCGCGCATGTCAATGTCAATGCCGATTAATGATTCTGCTCCCGTCACTTCAATGTAGTTCCCCCCTTCCATGATCTGACATCCTATTTGTTTCAATACATCAAGAAATTCAATATCACCTTGTTTCGAGTTGCGCGATATATTCTCCACGCGGACAGTCCCGCCGCAGATGGCAGGAGCAGCAAAAAAGTAGGATGCGGCGGAGACGTCGGATTCGATGAGGTACGTAATTCGTGATTCGTAATTCGTAATTGGGACTCTGAAAGATTGATATTCATCTCTTTTGACTTTTACACCGAAATCTTGCATGATGGCAATCGTCATGTCTACATAGGGTTTGGAGTTCAATTCAGTTGAAAGGGTAATTTCAATCGGGTATTGAGCATACGGGGCAACCATCAACAAGGCAGATAAAAACTGCGATGAAATATCGCCCGCTATTTGTGTTTTACCACCAGGTAATCCAGAAGCATAAATTTTTACAGGCGGACAGTTATTCGTCGTTTCAAGTTTAGCGCCAAGTTCAGCAAGCGCTTTCACCAAATCACCAATGGGTCGTTCGCGCATACGCGGCTCGCCGTCCAAAATATATTCGCCGTTGCCGAGGGTGAGAAATGCGGAGAGAAATCTGGCGGCGGTGCCAGCGTTGCCGATGAAGAGTTCGGCTTTATCCACAGGGATTTTTCCGCCCAGACCTGTGACCGTCATTTCATGTTTGACTTCATCCATTCGAACCTCGAAGCCGAGGGTTTGCAGGGCTTTGGCAAAGTAACGCGAGTCGTCGGAGAATAGCGCGTTAGTCAGGCGCGTCTTTCCATTTGCCAGGGACGCGATGAGCAGGGCGCGGTTGGTCAGCGACTTGGAGCCAGGCACGCGGACGGTGGCGGAGAGGGGATGGGAGATGGGGGTGATTTGCATGATCTCGTTATATGTACTCCGTTGGTCGAGTAATGAGCGTTCTTTGCAAGTGTATCGGGACCAATATGTAACATGAAAACAAAATATTATTTGAAACGTGGTGGTCTCGATACGATACTCGCTATTGCTCGTATCTACTCGACCACCAAATTACCCATTTATTGCGTAAATCCTTGATATTTACTGTGCGCTTCGTTCAAAATGGACTCGAGTTTTGAATCATCTTTTGACATTAGTGCGATTTTAATTTCAGCGAGTTGTCCTTGAAGCTCCGAGATGGCGTTCAAAACATTTTGACGATTCGATTGTAATACTCCCAGCATCATGGAGGAGGATGTCTCTGCCAGGCGGCTCGTGGACTTGAAGCCAGGTCCAACAAAGGAAGCGACATCTGGTGGTGTGGCGAGTGCCAATGCCGATGAAATCAAAAACGGCAGGTGACTCGTGGATGCCAGGATGCGATCATGTTCCACGGCGTCGAGGGTCGTGGCTTTCGCGCCGATAGCTTCGAGGATTTGGTGAGCAGCAGACACTGCTCGTGATGATGTTCTTGCTAATGGCGTAAGCAGGAATGGCGCGGCGTAGTAGAGTGTCCGTTCGGCGTTGGCGAGAGAGAGTTTTTCCTTGCCGCAGATGGGATGTCCGCCAATGGGGTCGAAACGCTCGGGTAAGCGCGACATGGATTCAACGATGAGGCGTTTCGTGGAACCTGTGTCCATGACGACGCATGGATTTGGTGTAAATGCTGGCAACTGCTCAAGCAGAGTCAAAATCGCGGGGACGGGAGCGGACAGGATAACGAGGTCCGCTTCGGGGAGCAGGTTGGTGGGATCGCTGTCAGCGTAGTCCACGATATTTTGGGACAGAGCCAGTTCGAGCGTGGCGCGATGCAGATCACATCCAAAAAGCGCGGCGCATTTTCCTTTCAATGCCAACGCCAGCGAGCCGCCCATCAAACCCAATCCGACGATTGCGATTTTGGACTCCGCGAGATTAAACATCTGCCCTCACCCTAGCCCTCTCCCACAGGGAGAGGGGATACGAGACGACGATCCACCGCTTCAGCCACCGCCCGAACCTGCTTCACCAGTTTGGCAAAAGCCTCGGGCGTGAGCGATTGCTTGCCATCAGAGATGGCGTTGGCAGGATCGTTGTGCACTTCGACGATGACGCCATCGGCGCCTGCCGCGATGCCTGCCTTTGCAATTGCGGAGACGTAACCCGAATCGCCAGTGGAATGGGAAGGATCAATGATGATGGGCAGATGCGTGAGTTTTTTTAGAACCGGAATGGCATTGATGTCGGTCGTATTGCGCGTGGCAGTTTCAAAGGTGCGGATGCCGCGCTCGCACAGCATGACGCGCGTATTGCCGCCGCTGATGATGTATTCGCTGGCCATGAGCATTTCTTCGATGGTGGCGGACATACCGCGCTTGAAAAGGACGGGCGTGCGGGTTTCACCAATGGCGCTCAGGAGATTGAAGTTTTGCATGTTGCGCGCGCCAAGTTGGAAAACGTCCACATATTTTTCCATCATTTCGATTTGGGAAACGGCCATCACTTCGACGACAATGGGCAAGCCCGTTTTCTTGCGGGCTTCGACGAGATATTCGAGTCCTTCTTCGCCGAGACCTTGAAAGGCATACGGTGATGTGCGCGGCTTGAAGACGCCGCCGCGCAAAGCGTTCGCGCCTGCTTCTTTTACCGCCTGCGCGATCTCAAGGATCTGCGAACGGGACTCAACCGAGCATGGGCCTGCAATGATCGGGATTTCTGTGCCGCCGACGGATAAGCCATCAAGTTGAAAAACGGAATCATGTTCGTGAAATTGGCGTGAGGCGAGTTTGTACGGCTGCGAAATGCGTTGAACGGATAACACGCCGGGCAGGGCTTCGAAGATTTCTTTTGCAACAGTATGTCCGTCACCAACCGCGCCGATGATGGTCTGTTCGACGCCTTCGATAATATGCGAGGAGAGATGTTGTTTTTCGATTGCGGCGATTACGTTTTGAACTTGTTCTTTGGGTGCACCTGGGTGCATGATGATCATCATGGTGGTTTGTTTCCTTTTTTATATATTCACCGTTGGTTGAGTAAGCGGTGTTATTCCGCCGTATCGAAGCCAACAGATTAATGGAGAGCTCTTCATTCACTGGTGGTATCGATACGTTCTTCGCCGCAAAGCGGCTCAGAACTACTCAACCACCGAGTTTTCTACGCCCAACCCTGCTTCAGCGGAAGATATTCGCCTTGAACAGTCGCGAGTCTCCTGCCCATGATTTGGGCGATCTGTCCAACCTGCTTGACCATCTCGGCGAACTTCTCAGGCTTGAGAGATTGCTTGCCATCCGAAACAGCGTGCGAGGGGTCGGGGTGAACTTCGATGATGAGGCCGTCCGCGCCTGCGGCAATGGCAGCACGTGCCACGGCGGCAACATAATCAGCATGTCCCGTTGAATGCGATGGATCAAGGATGATAGGCAGGTGAGTTAAATTTTTCAAAACAGGGATGGCATTGATATCGGTGGTGTTGCGTGTGGCGGTCTCAAAGGTGCGGATGCCGCGTTCGCAAAGCATGACACGATTGTTTCCCCCAGCCAAAATATATTCGGCGGACATGAGCAGTTCTTCAATCGTGGCGGAAAGTCCGCGCTTGAGCAGGACGCTGGTGCGAGTCTCGCCGATGGCGCGCAGCAGGTTGAAGTTCTGCATGTTGCGCGCGCCGACCTGCAACACGTCCACATACTTGACCATCACATCCACCTGCACCTGCGACATGATCTCGGCCACGATGGGCAGTCCCGTTTTCTCGCGCGCTTCGGCCAGATATTCGAGGCCCTCCTCGCCGAGTCCCTGGAACGAATACGGGGATGTGCGCGGCTTGAAGACTCCGCCGCGTAATGCGGACGCTCCCGCCTCTTTCACAGCGATAGCTGTTTCCGTTATCTGTGAGCGACTCTCCACTGAACACGGTCCCGCGATGACGACGATCTCGTCCCCGCCAACCAGGAATCCGTCCAGGGACAGGACGGAGTTTTCGGGGTGGAATTGACGCGAGGCCAGTTTGTATGGCTGGGTAATTCGTTGGACCAGCTCGACACCATCGAGGCCTTCAAAGCGTTCAAGCGGAATACTATGTGTCTCGCCGATGGCGCCGATGATCGTCGCTTCCACGCCCTGCGAAAGGTGGACGCTTAATCCCGCTTCTTTGACGTGTTCAATAACGTGTTCCACTTGCTGCGGGGTTG
>JAKBYW010000038.1:0-9671 GCA_021840275.1 Chloroflexota bacterium
CACTCGACGATGACTTTATTTCCGGCCACCATTCCGCCGACCACGCCGAACGCCTTTGACATCGTGCCGACTTCGATATCAATTTTTCCGTGCAAACCGAAGTGATCCACGATGCCGCGTCCGCCTTTGCCTAAAACGCCTTCGCCATGCGCGTCGTCCACCATGAACATGATGTCGTATTTCTTCGTGACTTCATACAGCGCGGGCAACGGCGCAATGTCGCCGTCCATGCTGAAGACACCGTCGGTGACGATCAGGGCGCGGCGGTACGAGTCGGCGTTTTCCTTGATCGCCGCCTCGAGGGCGGTCGGATCGTTGTGGTCGTAGGCGACAATGCGCGCGCCGGAGAGTCGGCAGCCATCGATGATCGAAGCGTGATTCAATCGGTCAGAAAAGATCACATCTTCTTTTGTGACTAACGCCGAGATAGTTCCGAGGTTGGCAGTGAAGCCCGATTGAAAGGTGATGACATCTTGCGCGCCTTTGAATTTGGCCAGGCGCCTTTCGAGCTCGACGTGCAAGTCGGTCGTGCCTGCAATCGAACGTACCGCGGCCGGGCCGACGCCGTATTTCTTCGTGGCCTGCTTCGCGGCTTCCACCACCTTCGGATGGTTGGCCAGCCCGAGATAATTGTTCGAGCAAAAATTCAAAACATCTTTTCCGTCCACGATCAGGCGCGCGCCCTGCGCCGAGCCGATCGTGCGGATGTGGTTGTACAGGCCCTGTGCCTTCAGGCCATCGATCTCCTGTATGAGCCAATCGAGTTTTGTGGTCATGGTTTCTCCATCTTTCGAGATAATCCTTGCGAAGGTTCAGAACCTTCGCAAGGATGACAACTTTTTCATTATAGTGACTTCGCAAAAAAGCGACTGTCACTATTTGCCCATGACAATCGCCTTATTTTTTTTCTGTCATTGCGAGGAAGGTGCTCTTCCTGACGAAGCAATCTCATCTTTCTCGGAAATTGCTTCGCTCCCGTTGGTTGCTCGCAATGACATATCCGTGTTATCTTCCGCCAGCAATCCCAACTCCGTCAATGCATCCATCACTTTTTGGATGGCTCCGCTTTTGACGGTTACCGTTGTTGGACCGAGCGGCTCGCCCAAAAATCTGGCCGCTTTCGATTTCCGCAGCTCTTCCAGGATTTCGGGGCGGCTGACCTTTAAAACAACTTGAGTTTCAGCCCGCGCTTCGGTTCCGTTAATTTCCCAGCGTTTGAGGGCTTTGACCAGCACCGGAGGAATGCCAGCGTCTGAATTTTTCGCAAGCAATGCCAGCAGGTGTCCGATTTTTAATCCCTGTTCTTTAGCTTTCGTCAACGAATGAGGTGTGAAATGATAACGATATTCGTCCGGTTGGGTCTCGACACCTGCACTTGCGCCAGGTGCAAGTGTACGCCGCTGGTGGTCGAAGGACTCCGAAGGAGTGTATCGAGACCCGGCAGCTACGCGACCATCATCACCCCATTCACAAAAGCGCGCAATTTGATAACGCACAGCACGCGGTGCGAGACGCGGCACAGAAATTTTGCCGTTGGACGAAACCGAAATCTTTCCTTTTTCTTCCTTCACTCCAACAAAAGACGAGACACGGAAAGAAGTAAAGGCGGCATCTTCATTAGGTGCGGCCAGATCGAGTTTTCCAAGCCAGTGAAGGATCTGGATGAAGAAGCGCACCAGCGCGCCGTCCACTTCATCCCAAGAGGCGAAGCCGCGCAAGAATTGTCCGTCCGATTCACGCTTGATGAACCACGAATCATAATCTCCGGCAGGACGTTGAAAGTCCGGGAATTTTTGTTTGATGTCGCGCACGAATACAACGAGACTCCACCATTTGTCGTCTGGGATGGCATCCAGCAAATTGAGCAGGAATTCACGTGTGACCAGCGGCTGATTGTTCCACTCGCCTTCGCAGACGAGACCAGGCATTAATCTTAGCTCGTTGAATGTTTCACTGGCCTGCCAGGCTTCGAATAACATTTGCAGCGCATCGGCACGCGAGACCTCCAAAAATTTTCGCACGGCTTCGGCTTGAGGAATATTTTTCTTCAGTAATCCAGCAGTGTGCAGAAGTGACAACAATTTTGGGTTGGGAGAAATTTCACGCCCAAGACGGAGGGCAGCTAACAAAGTGGTCGCGTCGTCGATTATATGATCGTCAGCGGAGAGGATGTGATTCTTTTCGCCGGGCGTCGCGCCGTGACCTAACGGTTCGTCTTTTGTAGGGGCAGATCGCGATCCGCCCCTACCTGCTTGAATCAAAGAAAACAAATCATCGGGAATGTAGGCAAATTCCTGCGGACCTGTTTCCGTGTCGAAGAAGGCGCGCGCCAGCAGGGCGCGATAAAACAAAGTTTCGGCGGGCGAGGCAGACTTGAGATGCGGGCGTTCCCGGTCGCGTTTGCCAGCGCCCATCTCGCGAATTTCGCCGAATTGACGGACGAAGATCGCCCACGGGATTCGTCCGCCGGCATCCATCAGCGCCGCAAGAGTCGTTTGTGCGTCAGGCGCGAGCGAGTCAATTAGTTCGGCGGCCAGTTCAGGGTCGAGGAGAGAAGCGCTGAGTTTCTTCATCGCGGCATCAGTATCAACGGATTCCAGTTCTATGCCCCAGAGTCCGGCAACGATGCGAAGGTGTCCGAGGTCTTGTTTGAGCAGAGAGTGAAGAAGATCAGGCATGTTCTACTTTCCACTTTCTATATTCTACGGTAGAAAGTGAAAAGCAGGAAAGAGATTATCCGCGCACCACTTTGAGCGCGTTGGGAAGGATCTCAAACGTGACTTTGCGAAGATTGCTGCCAAAGCTGGTAAAAATTTCGCCGTCGGCATGGATGTAAAGCGGACGGTCGGAAGTCATCGCGAATTTTTGGCAGGTGCCCATGCGGATCTGTTTGGTGAAACGGCGATGCGTGCCGCTCATGAATTCGGGCACGAGGCGGAACATCATGAGGCGCGACACTTTGCGGACGAGCAGGAATTCCATGATGCCATCGGTCATCTTGGAATCGGGCGAAAGCATGAAGCCGCCGCCTTCGCGCCCACCGTTGCAAAGTGTGGTCATCAAAACGCTTTCATCTATCGTTTCTAAATCGGTTTGGATTTGCACATGTGCAGGATCGTGATTCAAAAGAATGGTTTGGATAACCGCGGTCAGATACATGATGAAGCCGCGCAAGAGAGGCAATTTGTGCGAGCGAATGGTCACGACTGCGTCGAAGCCGATACCGAGGGTGTTGTCGAAATATTCCTTGCGGTCATGCTCGTCGGTCATCAGGCCAAGATCAATCGCTGACGGCTCAGCTTTGAGCGCGTGAGCAAACGCATAATCAGGCTGTTTAGGAACGCCGATGGCGTGCGCAAAATCATTGCCCGAACCGACAGGCACGACGCCAAGAAGAGGCCGTTTGCTTTCATCGACCTGCATCAGTCCGTTGACAACTTCATGCACCGTTCCATCCCCGCCCATGGCGATGACCATGTCGTAGCCTTGTTCGCCCGCCTGCCTGGCGAGTTCAATGGCATGGCCCGGGTAAACGGTTCCGCTCCAATCTGCATTGCCGTATTCCAGCGCGATCGGGCGCAGGTCACGCGCGACGCGCCAGGCATTGCCCATGTCGGCCATGGGATTCAAAATGATCTTTACTTTGCGGGGCATGAATATGTCTCCTCAAACATGGTTTTCACAATATAACCCCCGATCATCCAAAGAGAGGCCAACAATTCCCTCTCAGGTAATTTCCTGATGCAATTCTCCGGTAAAGCCTCCAGCCACAATATAAGAGCCGCGGCGTTGTTTCTTGGCACGATAGAGCGCCTCGTCTGCGGCGCGCAGTAAATCCGATGAAGTCACGGCATGAAGCGGAAAGAAAGCAATCCCGGCAGAAAGTCCGAGACGGATCTTTTTGCCGCTTGGGGCATTGAACGAAAACTGATGGACCTTTTCCATGATCTTATCAACCACAAGACGTGCCGCGGACGGGTCAGTTTGACTCAGGACAAGCGTCAGCTCATCGCCGCCGTAACGAGCCAGGAAGTCACTGGTACGCAGACCGGTCGCCAGATAGTTGAATACAGCCCGCAAAACCTGGTCGCCAACCGAATGTCCGTGAGTGTCGTTGACTATTTTGAAACCATCCAAATCCATCATGACGACTGCAAAGACATATCCGGCGCGGCGCGCGCTAACCACCTCGTGTTCCAATCGGTCATCCAGGGCGCGGCGATTCGGCAGCCCAGTTAGCGTATCGCTGTGCGCCTGTTTGCTGACCATAAGATGCAGTCTGGCATTGGAAATGGCTACCGCCGCCTGGTCGGATAAAAGTCCCAACAGGCGCAATTCAGAAAATGAAAATCCGCCGACTGTTGATCTGGATAAACTCATTACACCAACCACCCTGTCATCTATTTTAAGCGGGATGCCGATAATGGAGCCAGTCCATGTTTTGGGCGCATTTGCATAAATGGGGTGGTTACTCATATCTTCAACAATAATTTGTTCCCCACTCCTGGCTACTGTAAATGTCAATCCATTTTCGCGAGGCTCGTAGATTGGTTTCCTGCAGACTCCGTCTTTATTCAAAGCCGCGCCAAACTCAAGTTTTTCATTCATGTAGAGGAAAATATGAACCAAATTGGCATTCTTAACCAGATGTACGGCTTCCATAACCACTGCATCCAATACAGTTTGTAGATCCAGGCTGGATGTCAGGTTCAAACTCAGCCTCTTAAGCGCATCTAATTCATCAGCCTGTTGTTGGATGGTGAGCAGAAGGGAACGGCTTTGGATCAGGTCGTTTGCCAGCTTGCGGGCTTGCTCTGGCACACTTTGGAGATTGCAATTTCCTCCCATCTCCTCGATCAGCACACTGGAATAGCTGAGAACATCCTCAAATTCATCAGAGGACAGATGATTTTCTTCCATCAAAATGCGGCGGGCCTGATTTACAATTTCAAGACGTACGTCCATGTTGTCCATATAATACTTCTATCCAAGAGAAGACCAAGGAAAAACGGTACTTTTATCCCGGCTTGACCATGCCGTATTAATTATACAGTAAAACAGGCTGTGTTAGAATATTTCCAAACCGATTTGGGAGTTTTCAGTGTCTGTTCAAAAACCATTTTTACCGCCAGCCACCCCACTAAAACCTCGTTTGCGCGGCCTGATCATCGGCGCGTCCAGCGGAATGGGCGCGGCGTTGGCGCATCGCCTCGTCCGCGAAGGATACACTCTGGCTCTGGTCGCTCGCCGTGCAGATTTATTGAACGCACTCTGCGATGAGATAAACAAGACGAGTAACGAGAGGCGCGTTTTGTCTTACGTCCATGACGTGACCAACTATGACGAAGCGCCGACTCTTTTACGCCGCATCGTCTCGGACCTCGGCGGGCTGGACACCGTTATATTCACGGCAGGCGTCAACTATCCGCCTGATCCCGCCAAAGACAATTTCGACGGCGACCGCCAGATGCTGGAAGTGAATCTCATCGGCGCGTTTGCATGGCTGAATCCGATCGCGGAAATGTTCCAATCCGCCAAAGGCGGGCAGATCGTGGGCATCTCATCCGTGGCCGGCGATCGCGGACGCGTGGGCAACGCCGGGTACAACACGTCCAAAGCCGGGCTGACAACTTATCTCGAAGCTCTGCGAAATCGTCTTACGCGTCACGGCGTGAATGTGCTGACCGTCAAGCCAGGCTTCGTCAAAACGGATATGCTCAAAGCCGCAGTCGGACCAACGCCTTTTGCGATCCCCGCCGAAAAAGCCGCCGACGATATTTACAAAGCCATGCGCGCCCGCAAACAGCAAATCTACACGCCCTGGTTTTGGCGCTGGCTCATGTTCATCATCCGCAACATTCCTTCGGTCATTTTTCGAAGAATGGATTTCTAAAAGGCCGATAACACGATCATCGAATATCGAATTATCGAGTATCGTCCATGGACACAGCAATGCTTCCCCTCAGCAAATTCACATCTCTCGAAAACTTTGGTCATTCATTGCGCGCACCGGCTTATGTCTTCAAGCCAGCCAGTGCGGACGAAATTTCCGAAGTTTTTCAACTCGCAAAGAAAAATGGATTGACCGTTACTGCACGCGGAGCAGGACGCAGCTATAACGACGCCTCGCTCAACGGCGGCGGCATCGTGCTCGATCTGTCAGCGATGAACAAGATCATTAATTGGGATCCGGCCACGGGTCAGGTAAGAGCCGAGCCGGGCGTCACGCTTCAACAGCTTTGGCAAAGCATCGAGCCTGAAGGCTGGTGGCCGCCGGTCGTGTCCGGCACCATGTTCACCACCCTGGGCGGATGCCTCGGCGCAAACATCCATGGAAAAAATAATTTCAAGATGGGCCCCATCGGCGAACATGTTTTGGAATTCAGCGCGATCCTGCCGACCGGCGCGGAAGTGACTTGCTCGCCCAAAAAGAATGCGGTTTTGTTTTACGCCATGATCAGCGGACTTGGAATGCTCGGCATCTTCACTTCGATCACGATGCAGATGAAGCGCCTCCATTCCGGACTTTTAGAGGTGGACGCGCGCCCGGTGCGGAATCTTCACGAACACCTGACCGACCTGCTCGACAACGCCCCGAACTACGATTACATCGTCGGCTGGCTGGATGCCACCGCCAGCGGACGATCTCTCGGCCGCGGACAAATCCACGCCGCGCGTTATCTGCACGAAGGCGACGATCCTGAACTGCAAAAGACAATGCTGTTGAAGAATCAAGTTTTGCCGCCGCGCATCTTTGGAGTATTTCCAAAATCCATTTTGCATTATTTCATGAGTCCGTTCATGAATAATCTCGGCACGTGGGGTGTGAACACAGGCAAATATATCGCCAGCCTGCCGCGCCATACTTTCAGAGAATCTCACGCGGCCTTTCACTTTTTGCTCGACTATGTCCCGAACTGGGAATTATCTTATGGCGGCGATGGATTGATCCAATATCAGTCTTTCGTTCCAAAAGAAAATGCCGAAGCCGCCTGGACGGAAATGCTGCGCCTCTCGCACAAACGCGGCATGCCATCTTATCTCGGCGTGACCAAGCGACATCGCCCAGACAAATTTTTGCTGAGCCACGCCGTGGACGGTTTTTCTCTGGCGATGGATTTCAAGGTTACGAATTCTAACCGCGCAAAATTAAGCACCATGTTGCAGGAATTTGATCGGATCGTGCTCGATGCAGGCGGACGATTCTATTTCGCTAAAAATTCCGAAACCACACCTGAAACCACCGCACGTTTCCTCGGCGAAGAGACCATTGCAAAATTCAGGAAATTAAAGAAGCGCTGTGACCCACATAGCATTTTAGAATCTGATCTTTATCGGCGAGTATTTGGAGGTTCGTAAATTGGGAATTGGAAATCAGGATTCGGGGACTGTCCACCGTCCACGGTCCACGGTCGAAGTCCTTGACCTTGGCTTAATCGAATGCGAGCGCGCCTGGAAATTGCAGGATGAATATGCGTCGGAGATCGCGGCTGGTTCGCGGCCTCCGACTTTGCTTTTGCTGGAACATCCGCACGTTTACACGTTTGGACGAAAAGGCCACGCCAAAAATCTTTTGTGGGGCGAGGAAAAGCTCAAAGAAAAAGGAATTGCCATCCATTGGGTGGATCGCGGCGGCGATGTGACCTACCACGGGCCGGGGCAGTTGGTGGGATATCCGCTTTTCTCGCTGGGAAAAATCAATAAAGAAAACAGACTCCCCGATGCCGATTATGTCGGCTATGTGCGCCAGTTGGAGAAAACGCTGATCGTGGCGTTGGCGCGTCTCGGCATAGCGGCCGGCCAAAGGTCCGGGCTGACCGGCGTGTGGATCCATGCTGATGTGTATTCGCGCTGTCCGCGTTGTCGCCCCGAAGATCGCGCCAAGCCCGCCAAGATCGCAGCCATCGGCGTCAAGGTCGATGTGAACGGCGTCTCACGTCACGGATTTGCGTTGAATGTCAATCCAGACATGGAATATTTCGACGGTATCATCGCCTGCGGACTGGCGGGCGAACCGGTGGTCAGTCTTGCCGATTTGTTGACGGACCCGCCGAGCATGGAAAAAGTCAAACAGGAAATAACCGCGGCTTTCGGCGAAATCTTTGGATACGAAATGAAATAATTCCATTCCCAGCTCATCTCACGGTATAGCCCGGATGGTGGACACGCGAGCGGTTGACTTTTTGAAACGAACCTTGTACACTTGCAGAAGATCATCCATTGTATCTTGTCAATAAAGCGGGGTGTGGGGTGTTTTCCCACTTCCCCCTTCTTTTTGAGAAGAGACATCCATTGTTATTTATTTGGAGGAGAAATTATGACCGCTCAATTCCAACTTGTCATGCGCCAGGGTCCGACCCCAGGTGCGACCTTCTCATTGGAGGGAGATCAACTTATCATCGGCCGCGACTCTTCAAGCGGCGTCGCTATTAATGATGCGGAAGTTTCCCGCAAGCACGCCCGCTTAAGTTTCCAGGGCGGTAAGTATGTGCTCGAAGACCTCGGATCGACCAACGGCACTTTCGTCAATGGACAACGGCTGGCCAGCCCGGTCGTGTTGAAATCTGGTGATGTGATTTCCTTCGGCGAACAGATCATGCTCATGTACGAAGCGCTCTCCGCTGATTCCGGCGCGACGGTTATGTCGCCACGCAAGAGCGCGCCGCCGCGTCCAACCGCCGCGCCGGCTCCCGCATATCAGGCCCCGGCTGCCCCTCCGCCAGCCCCCGCTTACTCCGCGCCCCTGCAAACCAAAAAGACGAACACGACGCCTATCTTCATCGGCGTTGGCGCGTTGTTCTTTATCTGTCTCTGCGTCGGTGTATTCTGGTATATTGATGCAAATTATTTGTGGTGCACATTTTTCCCCTTCCTGACAGGCTGCGGATAAACCCAAACCACCGCGCCCCCGCGAAGTTTTCGCGGGGGCGTTTTTAATTCTCCTATATCGTCATAAGATGCAAGCATTCTGACCGGCAATAACTGTTGTAAATTTACTGCGCATTGACTACAATCAAGCTACAGCAAACGAGAGAATCCATGAATAAGCCTTCACCTTCCTCTTCGCCGAACTGGGGCGCCACCACCAAACTGGTCATAGCCCTGACCATCGTCGCGATCGCGGCGGGGTTGTTCATCCAGTTTCATTCCATTATTGGGCCGCTATTCATGGCCTTCATTCTGGCTTATCTGCTTCATCCTATTGCCAGCTTTCTCCAACGCAGATTGCATATCGCCTGGCCTTTAGCCGTCGCATTCATTTACTTGTTCCTGGTAATCCTTCTTTTGGGGCTGCTAACTCTTGGCGGAGTGGGATTGATCCAACAGGCCCAGAATCTCGTGACAGTAGTGCAAAACAACCTGACAGCCCTGCCCGATCTTATCCAACATTTATCCGGCCAGGTCTATCAATTCGGCCCATTCCAATTTGATTTCCGCACTCTTGACTTGACCGCATTGAGCACTCAATTGCTTGGCATGGTCAACCCTCTGCTTGGACGCACCGGTACTTTGCTCAGCACAGTCGCCAGCGGTGCGGCACAATTCCTGGGTTGGGCGCTATTCGTACTGTTGATCTCATATTTCGTGCTCACAGAAAGCGGCGGCCTGCGCGGTCGCATTGTCTGGCTCGACATTCCCGGCTATGCCGAAGATATCCATCGGCTGGGGTA
>JAKBYW010000039.1:0-9671 GCA_021840275.1 Chloroflexota bacterium
AGCGATCAGCAAAAGGCAATTGATGCCGCTGCAACAAAGCTGACAAGCGACCAGCATCAGTTGGCAGGGGACCAACTTTGGTATGAAGCCAACTATGTCCCGAATACCTTTACTGCTCCAGCAACACGGACAAGCCCCCAAAGCGTTAATGCCCCGACCGATGCAGATATTGCCGGGGCAAAGGCTGCCTACGCTGCCGCATTAGCCTCCGTACAGGAAGCTCAATGGTACGTTGATGCGCTCACCGGCGTTGCAGTGCCTGATAACGCCACTGGCATCAATTTGAGCACCTTCGAGCAAGCCAAGCTTACTTTACAATCTGCGCAAGACACATTTAATGCGACACAACTCTACGCCCCATTTTCTGGAATTGTCACGACCGTCAGCGCTCAACTCGGTGATTCTGTCGGAAGCACAGCCATCATCACAGTTGCTGATATGAGCACACTTTATGTGCAAACCTATATTGATCAATCCAGCTTTGCCATGTTCCAGGTCGGAAATGCTGCGGATGTTATATTCGACGCCTTGCCCAACCTGACCTTGAAAGGCAAAGTCGTGCAGGTCAGCCCGGCCCTAGTCACATCCTCGGGTCAATCTGCCGTGAGCGGTATGGTGCAGCTTGATCCCACATCTACAAACCTTCTGCTCGGCATGAGCGCCGCAGTGAATGTCATTGCAGGGGATGCACAAAATGCTGTTCTGGCGCCTGTGGCTGCCTTGCATGAAACAACTCCCGGGCAATACGCTGTATTTGTGGTCAAGAATGGACAATTGACCTTGACGGACGTCACCGTAGGCCTGCAGGATCCTGTGAATGCGGAGATCAAATCCGGCCTTCAGCCCGGTGATATCGTCAGTACGGGAATCGTAGGAACAAAATAATATGAGCACGCAAGCAATTATCGAAACCGTTGATCTAAAAAAAATCTACGGGATGGGCGACGCAACCGTCGCCGCGCTCAATGGTGTCAGCATCCAGATCGAGGTCGGTGAGTTTGTTGCGATCATCGGCCCATCCGGCTCCGGGAAGAGCACCTTGATGCACATCCTGGGTTGTTTATCACGGCCTACGGAAGGGAAATATTTCCTGGACGGGCAGAATGTCAGCAACCTGGATAACAAACAATTAGCCGTTATTCGTAATAAGAAAATCGGATTTGTTTTTCAAGCCTACAATCTGCTCTCACGCACTACCGCGCTGCGTAATGTCATGCTGCCGCTTATGTATGATCGTCTGGATACCCAGACAGCGGAGGATAGAGAAAATCTGGCATTACAGATGCTTAAGAAAGTCGGCCTGGGAGAACGAATTAATCATATGCCTCAGGAACTATCCGGCGGACAACAGCAACGAGTGGCAGTTGCGCGCGCGCTTATCAACAATCCTGTCATGATCATTGGGGATGAACCGACCGGCAATCTCGATAGCCGCTCCGGGGCAGATATATTGGATCTATTCAAAGAAATCCATCAGCAGGGAGCAACCATCATTATAGTGACTCATGACCCTAAAATTGCGGCTCAGACGGAGCGCACCATTGAACTAAGCGATGGTGAAGTCAAGTTGGTCACGCATAATAACGGAAAGAGTTTATAGATATGGAAGGCCAAAATGAAAATATCTGAGGTCATCAGGATTTCCTGGGAAGCGATCACCAAAAACAAGATCCGTTCCCTGTTAACGATGTTGGGAATCATTATTGGTGTCGCAGCTGTGATCATGGTCATTTCGATCAGTGCGGGTACTGAAGCGACAATCAGTGACCAGATCACCAGCCTGGGTTCTAACCTAGTTTTCATCACACCTGCCTTCAATCGAGGCGGAGCTCAGAGTTTTACCTCCAACAATCGTGGCGGCCTGGTCTTTCCTGATGCAGCCGCTATAGATCAACAGGTAGTCGGCGTCACAGGTGTCACAGTTGAACAAGGCTCAACACAAACAGTCAAGGCCAACGGCGTGACATTGGCAAGTATCAGCATTCTGGGCACCACCCCCGACTTCCCCTCGGTTCGGGATATGAAAATCACGAATGGTTCCTTCTTTACTCAAAATGCGGTCGACCTAAAACAGAATGTGGTTGTGCTTGGTTCCAGCCTTGCCCAGCAACTCTTCGGGACGACCGACCCTGTCGGCCAGTATGTTAACGTCGGGAACTTCCAACTGATCGTGATTGGTGTGTTTGGTCCCAAGGGAGCCGTGGGCGGCGTGGATTATGATTCGCGCCTGTATCTGCCCATCACGGTTGTGTTCCAAAAGTTCACACCTTCCGAATTTGCACGTTTCCGCGGAGATAATGTTAGGCAGATCTATGTACAAGTGGATCCCAAGGCAAAGCTGGATGATGTTATTTTGCAAATCCAACTCCTGCTCTACAAACGTCACAATGTGACAGCCGCCAATCCGGATTTTTCGATCACTACCCAACAGGATATCATCAGCACGCAGGAATCAACCACGGCCGCCTTCCGGTCCCTATTAGCCTGGGTGGCAGGCGTATCGTTGCTCGTAGGCGGTATTGGCATCATGAACATCATGCTGGTCAGTGTTACAGAGCGAACCCGTGAAATTGGTATTCGCCAGTCCATCGGCGCCACCAGCGATGATATTCGCGTCCAGTTCCTGATGGAGGCCTTGTTGTTGAGCGCAATAGGAGGCCTGATCGGGTTGTTCGTCGGAGTGGGCGGCTCGGTGATATTTGGCTCAGTCAGCGGTATGCGAACAGTCATTGTGCCCAGCTCAGCCTTATTGGCATTTGGCTCATCCGCGATTGTGGGCATTTTCTTTGGCTATTACCCGGCCAGCAAAGCCGCTCAATTGGATCCTATCGAGGCCCTTCGATTCGAATAATATTCGGTACTCAAACCCCATTTATAAAAAAGGAAAAAATGAAAAAAACAATTCTTCCCATCACGTTACTGCTTACTTTGGCTTTTGTAGTCACAGCCTGTGGAAGCACGAATAGTGCAAGCAGCGCCAGCCAAAGCGGACAAACCGCTGCTGGCACCGGACAAGGTCAGGGTCAGGGGAATAACCGCCCGATCTCACCGCAGTTGCAGCTTGCCGTTGGCACATTCAAGTTGGAGGGCATGCCGCAGGCCGTGAATGCAACTGAAGCGGCGCAACTCATCCCTTTGTGGCAGCTATACAGCCAATTGGAAACCAGCACATCCAGCGCCCAGCAGGAAGTCACTGCGACGTTTAACCAGATCAAAGACACAATGACCCCTGACCAGATCAACGCCATCAACGCCATGAATTTAACCAATCAGGAAGCTTTTACCTTCATGCAACAACAAGGCATCCTTCAAGCTGGTGGATTCGGTTTCAACGGGACCCCTCAGGCAGATCGCACGCCACGAGCAGGTGGCGGCGGTGGTCTCCGCGGCGGTGGGGGTGGATTTCCAGGTGGTGGCGGTCCGGGAGGCGGAGCAGGTGGCACACAGCTGAATCCCAGCCAGATCGCGACTGCCCAGGCTCGTCGGGCACAAGGTGGCGGATTCAGCAATCGTCTTCCTTCGGGCTTGCTTAATGCATTAATCAAGCTCTTACAGTCCAAGGTACCCGGTGGGTTGACTTCAACACCGGCAGTGACCTCGACAGATACCCCGGCAGCAATTTCAACAGACACTCCGGCAATAACATTGGCGGCAACCCCAACGCCATAGATTCAATCTTCATGCCGCTATATTCCTGTATAGCGGCATGAAGAGGTCCACAATTCTTTTTTCAACTTACAAAACAGAGTTGTTGATATACTCGAAAGCATTAAAGAGGATGACCAGTGACACAAACCATTATGGTAGTTGACGATGAAAAGCGCCTCGTCTTTCTTGTTGAGAGCTATCTATCGCAAGAGGGCTATCGCGTCGTTACTGCCTACACTGGAAAGGAAGCCTTATCGGTCGCCCGCAAAGAAAAACCCGATTTGATCATTCTCGATATTATGATGCCGGAGATGGACGGTTATGAGTTCATGGAAATCTACCGGCGAGAAAGTAAAACGCCTATCATCGTGCTGACCGCGCGCGTGGAAGAGGAGGAACAGGTCATCGGCCTGGAACTTGGCGCAGACGACTATGTCACCAAACCTTTCCGGCCGCGCGCGTTGATGGCACGCGTACGCGCCATCCTGCGCCGCGCCGGACAAGTTGAACCGCACGCCAAAATATTGACCGCGTCCGACGTCACGCTTGACCGCGAGATGCGCACCGTTTCGGTTGGCAAAAAATATGTCAATTTGACTCCCTCCGAGTTCGATCTGCTGGCCGCTCTCATGTCCGCGCCGGGACGAGTCTTTTCCCGTCTCGATTTGCTGGACATCATTCAAGGAGTCCGTTACGAAGGATATGAAAGAACCATCGACTTGCATGTAAAAAATCTGCGGGCAAAGATCGAGGACGATACTCGTTCGCCGCTCTATATTGAAACCGTGTACGGAGTCGGCTACAGGTTTGCCAGAGAGTAAGTTTTATGAGATCAATCACAACAAAATTGGTGTTGGCATTTTTAACTGTTAGCCTGCTAAGTACCCTGCTGGTGGTGCTTTTCACGCGTTGGAGAAGCGCCGAAGAATTCCGTTCGTTCCTGCTCGACCAGAACCGCCCATCCATCGTGACGACGTTATCCGGCTATTATCAGAAAAACGGTTCCTGGCGGGGCATCACAAGCCTCGAATTGGTTCCACAACCGCCTCCCGAACCCAGATCCCAATTCAATCACGGGCCGTTCACGCTGGTGGACACAACCAGCCACATTGTTATGGCCGGGGAAGGTTATCAAGTTGGCGCGGCTGTTTCCGCATCCGAGCTTGCCAATGCCATCCCGATCCAGGTAGACGGAAAAACGGTCGGCACTCTTCTCATCAGCCGCAGCGCGTACCGCGTCAGTCCACTGGGTTCCAATTTTCTTAACCGCATCAATCTCCAGATTTTGCTAAGCGGCTTGATCGCCATGGTACTGGCGTTATTATTGGCTGTCATTTTTTCGCGGAACATCACCCGCCCCATCCGGGAATTGACCGCCGCCACGCAGGTCGTCTCTGAAGGAAAACTCGCCCACGAAGTACCTGTCCGTTCGCGCGATGAAATGGGACAACTGGCCGCATCATTCAACCGAATGAGCACCGACCTCGCCCGCTCACTCAACCTCCGCCGACAAATGACCGCAGACATTGCTCACGAATTGCGGACTCCGATAAGCATCATCCTCGGTCACGCTGAAGCCGTCCACGATGAAGTCCTGCCCCCTTCCATCGAGACTTTTGAGATCATTCGAGAAGAAGCCGAACGCCTCGAACATTTGGTGGATGATTTACGAGTACTCTCGATGGCAGATGCGGGCGAACTCAAACTTACTCTTAGACCCTATTCGCCTCAAAAGTTATTACACGATGCACAAAAGATATACAGTCATCAGGCCCGGCAGAAAAAAATATCCTTACAAACAAAAGCCGCAACTGACCTGCCTGAGATTGAAATCGACCCTGAGCGAATGAGGGAAGTATTCAGCAACATCATTGAGAATGCCTTGCGATATACGCCCCAAAACGGACATATCACCTTGTCAGCAAATTTGATTGAAGGCGCTGTCCAAATGAGCGTGCAGGACAGCGGGCCAGGTGTGGCAGCCGAGGAGTTAGATCGCATCTTCGAGCGGTTTTACCGAACCGAGACGTCACGCGCCAGAGACAAAGGCGGTTCAGGGCTTGGGTTCGCTATTGCAAAGTCCATTGTTGAAAAGCACAACGGGCGAATCTGGGCTGAAAGCAAATCGGGCGAAGGGCTGACGATTGTGATCGAACTCCCGCTTTCCACGAGCCCAGAGCAAAGCTAAATTCTCAATCTAAAATCTTTCAAACAATTCGCAGAAGCATTTTGCCTCCGCGAGTTTTCGCTAATCAACGCGAATTGGTTTAAGATTAGCGAAAACTCGTGTAAATTCGCGGACCGTTTTGGCTTTAAGTAAGCCCCACAAAAATTGGATTATGCAGCCAGCGAGGGCATGATGAGATATCGAGACCTCCAAATTCAAACCCAACGGGAAGCCCCCTCAAATGCACGGACAGAGGGCTTTGCCTTGCTCGTACGTGCAGGCTATGTCACGCGCGAAAATACTCCGACTCCGCTTGGCGAACGAGCTTTATCTCGTTTACGCAAACTTGCTGACGAAACAAGCGAGGCTTTCTTCGCACATTTATCATTGCCGCTTATCAGCAGTGATCACGAAACCTATTTCCAGATTTCCGATGGAACGATCGAAATCATTCACTGTCCCGCTTGCGGATACGCGGCCCGTCTCGAACTGGCGCAATTTGTAAAAACCGGCCTGCCTCCCGAAGAATTTCTCCCTAGCAAAAAAACCGAGACGCCCGACTGCAACACAATTGAGTCACTTGCGAATTTCCTAAGCGTTCCAAAAGAGAAGACCGCCAAAGCTCTGATGTTCACGCGGCTTTCGGACGGAAAATTCGTCTTCGCCGTTGTACGCGGTGATATGCAAATGAGTCAGGCAAAATTAACAAAACTCATTGGCGAGGTTCGCCCGGCGACAACGGAAGAAATTTTCAGGTCCGGTGCGGTGGCGGGATATGCTTCACCAGTTGGATTGAAAAATGCGCTCATCATCGTGGATGACTTAATCCCGCAATCCACAAATCTTGTGGCGGGCGCCAACGAGGCGGGATACCATCTGATGAACACCAATTGCGGGCGCGACTACACAGCCGAGTTGACAGCTGACATCGCACAGGCAAAACCAGGAGACGCCTGTCCAAGTTGCGGAAAATTATTTTCAGCACTCAACGCATCTCTACTAGCTGTGCGCGACGAAATAAATTTCGTCGCGGTTCTGTCTGCGTTGGCCGAAACTCACCACGATGACAAAGGCTTGACCTTTCCAAAAGAAGCCGCGCCTTTTGACATATATCTCATGCAATTGCCCGGCAAAGAACTTGATACTCAGGCTGCTGCAGAAGATCTATATGCGACTTTGCAAAAGGCAAATATCGCGGTTCTATTCGATGACCGGGACGAGCGTGCTGGGGTAAAGTTTAACGATGCGGATTTGATCGGATGCTCTGTCCGCGTAACAGTCGGCGAAAAAAATCTGCGCGCCGGGATGGTAGAATTAAAACCGCGCAAGACCACAGAAAACCAATTGCTGCCCATCAGTGAAGTGGTTTCCCAAATCAAAGACATGTAATTCAGGACAAGGTAACAACACGTGAATACTGGGTTCTTTCCACCCGATAAACGAAGAGGGTTGCTGCTCCACGGCATCATGCTGGCAATTCTGCTGGCTCTGTCCGCATGGGGATTCATCAATCTGTCCCGCGCAGACGTTGGCCCTAACTTCGTGGTCTACCTCCTGGTTGGATTGATCTCCTTCGCACCAATCCCGCTCTTCGGATATCGCGCCTACGCCCTCACTCGCGCCAAATACATCCTCGACCGCGACAGCCTCGAAATACGCTGGGGACTGCGCGACGAAGACATCCCGCTGACTGACATCGAATGGATCCGCTCCGCGCAGGACCTCACGCATCCGCTTGGTCTGCCGCCAATGACCATGCCAGGTGCGGTGCTCGGACTGCGTCGCCATCCTGATCTGGGTGTGGTTGAGTTCATCGCTTCTGATACCAGGAACATTTTACTGGTATCAACCGCGAAACGCGTGTACGCCATTTCCCCTACAAGGCCAAATGAATTCACGCAGACCTTTGCGCGCTCCACAGAACTCGGAAGCCTGATTCCCGCGCAGGCAAAATCAGTATATCCATCATTCATAGTTACACAAGCCTGGGATAGTGGATTAGCCCGTTATTTCTGGCTGGCCACGCTGTTTCTGAATCTTGGATTGTTCGTGTGGGTCAGCCTACTGATCCCATCCTTTACGCGCGTGGCGCTCGGTTTTTCGCCTGATAGAAACATGGCCGCCGTCCCATCGGTGCAACTGATCATCGTACCGCTTATCAGCACTTTATCGGCATTGACAGGCTGGGCAGCGGGTCTATATTTTTACCGTTGGGAAAAACAGCGCATATTATCGTTTGTGGTCTGGGCATCCAGTGCGCTAACGAGTCTGTTGTTCTTGATAGCTGTATTCTTCATCGTCACAACGCCTGTTTAACGCGCCAGCGCCTGCAACTTTTTTCATCCTCCTCCTGTACTACAATTTAGACATGTCTTCCACCGATGATAGCGGCCTCATCCTGCTGGCCGCGCAGGGTGACCGCGACGCTTTCAGCGAGATTGTGCGCCGCCACCAGCAGGCTGTGTTCAACGCCGCTTATCGCGTGCTCGGAAATGTCCATGACGCGGAAGACGCAACGCAGGAAACATTCATCCGCGCCTTTCAGTTCTTTGAAAAGTTTGATGTGGACCGGCCGCTCGCTCCGTGGCTCAAGCGGATTGCTGTCAACGTGTGCCTCAACCGCCTCGAGGGGATCAAACCCGCCTCCAGCTTGGACTATGAAGCAGCCCCCGCACTCGATCCAAGTCCCGGCCCCGAAGCGCTGACCGTTAACCGCGCCCGCGATGAACGCATCCGCGATGAGTTGAGTCAATTACCGCCGCGTTATCGCATCGTCATCGAGTTGAGACATTTTCAGGAATTGAGCTACGAAGAAATCTCAAAAGAATTGAAGCGGCCACTGAGCGACGTGAAAAGCGATTTGTTTCGCGCCAGAAAACTTCTCGCCGAAAGATTGAAAGATTTGACATGAACCATCTAACCGACTCCCAACTCAACGAATACCTCGACCATGCACTCGACGAAACGACGAAGCGCAAATTTGATTCGCATTTGCAAGCTTGCGCTGATTGCGCGACGCGTCTCGATGAATTGAAATTTTTATTCACAAGCCTCGAGTCTCTGCCGGAAGTGAAACTGCGCCGCGATCTTTCACCCACCATTCTCGCGCGTCTATCTCAAAAACAACCTCCTTTGTGGACACCGTTCTTCGCCGCTCAACTCGGCGCAGTCCTCGGCCTGTTTTTCTGGCTTTCGGTACAGGTTACCAATTTCACCACACCTATTATTTCAACTTCCCGCTTTCTATCATTTACAATGCCAAATTTCCAATATGCGATTTCCAATTTCCAATTTCCTAATCTCTATTCTCTATTTACTATTTCCATTTCGCTGTTCTCCATCCCCAAATTCCAACTGCCAACCTTCAGCCTTCCAGCTTTCCAACCTCCAATTTTAAACCTTTCGACCTTCAATCTCATCTTCATCAGCACAAGTATTTTCATGCTTTGGCTGATTGGAAATCTATCTTTACTGCGTAACCGCTCAGGAGTCCAAAAGTGAAACGTATTCTCATCGCCATTTTTATTCTTGCGCTCGCCACGCTGGCCTGCAGACAATCATCGCAACAATCCCTACCGACCATGCCGATTCCAACACCCGCACACTCCGTGTTTGATTCGGGGCGCACCGGTTACGGATTCTTTCCCACTCCGCCCGAAGTCTCGCTTGAAAGCGTCTTCAAAATTTACAAAGACATCGGCGCTCACGCGGATTTTGTTTTGCTTCAACAGAACACGCCCTGGCAGGATTTCGCGAACAGCGTGGACGGCGATTCGCAAAAACGCACAGACATCATCAGCCAGGTCACGCTGGCGCGCCAAAACAATCTTGAATACGTTTTCGTCGTGGATGGTCT
>JAKBYW010000040.1:0-9659 GCA_021840275.1 Chloroflexota bacterium
TTGGCCGCGTGGACGATGTCATCAAGGTCTCCGGCCATCGCCTTGGTACCGCGGAAGTTGAGTCGGCGCTGGTCAGCCATCCCGCCGTAGCTGAAGCCGCCGCGATTGGCTTGCCGCACGAAGTCAAAGGTCAGGGCATCTTTACCTTCGTCATCCTGCGCGCAGGCTTTGCTCCCTCGCCCGAATTGGCCGAAGAATTACGCCAGCACGTTGCCACGCACATGGGCCCGATTGCGAGGCCGGAGGAAGTGAAGTTCATCGATAAACTTCCCAAGACGCGCTCGGGTAAGATCATGCGCCGCGTGTTGAAGGCGCGCGCGCAGGGATTGCCGGAAGGCGATATTAGTACGCTGGAAGAGTAGGAAGTAAAACATAAACAGGCCACGGAGAAATCCTTGGCCTGTTTTGACTGAAGTGATGTAAAATTGATGCAAAGGTGAAACATGCTTGAAAATAGAGTTTCAGATCTGACAATTGATGAATTGCGCGCCATTATCCGCGAAACGGTGCGTCAAACTTTGGCGGAAATACTGACCGATCCCGATGAAGGTTTGGCTTTGCAAAGCGGAATCGAAAAAGCCTTGCGCCATTCAATGAAAGCGGTTCGGGAAGGCGCGCTAACATACGATGCGAACGAGGTAGCCGGTAAACTAGGGTTGAACTGGTAATGCATCGAGTCAAATTTACGCAGGATGCGCTCGACCAAATTGCCAGCCTTGATAAGACAGTCGCGCAACAGATATTGAAGAAATTGCGTTGGTTAGCAGAGAATTTTGACCAGGCCGCTCACCAGCCATTAACAGGCACACTCAAGGGAATTTACAAACTACGCGTAGGGGATTATCGCGTGCTTTACACGTTCGACAAAAAAGAGCAGATCGTTTTCGTGCACTTTATCAAACATCGCAGGGAAGTTTATAAGGCAAAGTAAAACAATCGCCCCGCACTGAACAAATCATTCATGTCGTTCAAGAAAGTATGCGGGACGGTGATTGTTTTCGTGCGCTATAACGGCAGACCACCGAGATTTTGAGAATCGCGGAGGTCTGTTCATGATTTACATGGGGCTGTTTAAAAAATTAGCGCTTTGTTTTACCCGCCAGCCAGTTTCAAGAGTGCAGGCGGCACCCAGAAACCGCCAAGTCCCCAAAACCCAGCAACCAAAGAAACCAATAAGATCAAAACGCCGACCGCCACCAGAATTCGGTCGCGGCGATGATATGTCAGTTGATCGAGCCATGTGCGCGCACCCACGCCAAAGGCGCGCAGATCCATCGCGTCGATAATATCTTCACTGCCGATAATTGCATGAATGGTCACCGGCACCATCAACGGTCCCAACTTGCGAACCTGTTCAATGATCCCGCCGCTGATCTTTTCGAGCTCGTAGCCGCGCGCCCGCTGGGCATCCATCGTCAGTTGAAAATCCCGCCCAAAGGTCGGAATGAAACGCATGGTCAAATCCATGGCGTAGGCAATGTTGTCGGGGAGTCCAAGCCCCTTGAATGTGATCCCATATAGGGCCGGGTTGAGCGAATAGGGAATCAGAATGGTCATCACTGCAATGCTGAATACGCGCACAAATTGGCTGACCCCAAAGAATGCGCGTTCAACCGTGATATCGAGAGTCGGCGTCCAACCCAATATCGCGAACGGCGCTTTGAGCTGCCGAATAAGATGCTCCGTTTTATATACTTCCGTGCCGCCGCGACCCGTGAGAAAAGTCAGGACGGCGAAGAAAAAGACGAACCCAATAATGAACAGAAAGGCGCGCTTCATCTCGTACCATTTGACGCCGGATGTGACCAGGATAAAAATCGAAATGACAAAAAAGGGCAAAAGGAATCGCACGTCCCAGAATGCGAGAGTGGAAACAAGAAAGCACAAATAGAACATGATCCAGGCTCGCGGGTCGAACCACTGGATGAATGAATTTTGACGTTTACGATAACGCCAGGCGACTAACATTATTTCCTAAGTGTCATTGCGAGAAGCGAAGCGACGAAGCAATCTCCTGTATCCAAAGACGAGATTGCTTCGCCTCCTTCGCTGCGCTCACTTGTACCTGTGGCATAAGTGCAGGCAGTTGGCTCGCAATGACATGATTCTAGCGACCAGATTGCTTGCGGACAGCCGCATACGCGCCGACAAACAGCGGCACGAGAATGGCGGCGAAGATCAGGTTCGGGCCGGCGGCCGGCAAGAACTCGCCCACGATCGCGGCGGGCAGGCTGAAGCCGTTGATGAAGATATCGGACAACGACGCGAACAGAATTCCGACGATGTTGCCGAGCATACCCCACGTCACCGCCGCGGCGATATCTTCATTCGACGCAAACCCAAAGCGGACAGCCAGCACCAGCACAAAACCGACGATGATCGCAACACCCGCGAAGATGGAAATGGTCGCATCGCCGAAAATGTTGTTGGCCGGGTCGAAGAATAATGCATTCTTCTGGCCGCGATTGAGGAAGAAAAGCACGACGGTCAGTAGAGCCAGCACACCGCTGATCCACAATACGGTGTCCATGCTCTTCTTCTTATCCTTGAACAGCATTGCCATGCCAGCCACGAAACCGACCAGGCCGTTTCCGATGCTCCACTGCGGGGAAAGGCCGAAGCCGGTCAGCGCGTCGCCGAAGATGTTGCCAACCGCGCCGCTGAAAAATCCAACCACCGGGCCGAAGGCGTAGCCGAAGAACATCGGAATGGCGATGGCCGGTCGCAGTGAAACCTGACTCAACGATGGCACTACGAAGACCGTGCCGTTGAACAACCAGGAAAATACAGCATACAACGCGGCGCCAATTGCCATCCAAACTACTTCGCGCGTACCGACTTCCCAGGCTGCGTTCTCGCGAGTGAACCAGTACACAGCAAAGGCAATCAAAAGGCCAAGTACAACAAATACAAAACGAAGCACCAGGGTGGCTTGATCCACTTGGAAATTAAGTGGACCAATGGTCTGTGTGCCCAATGCAAACATGATGATCCCAAAGATAGCCAGAATAACCGCCAGTGAGATCAATACATTCGTAAGCTTCTTATCCATTTTCTACTCTCCTCTCTTATGTCGTTGCGAGGAGCGCTTTTTGCGACAACGCAATCTCCTATTACTTGAGACTGCTTCGCAAATTGCGCTCGCAGTGACATTATCAAATATGCGCCAGCGCCTCGGCCCGCATGAATCGTCCAGTTTGCGGGAGCCGCTTCAAGTTCAAGGCAAGAAGCGACGTGGGCACAAGGCGGCAGGCATTGAGTCGGTCGAAGTCGCGCAGGACATCCTGCGGCTTGCCGTCAGCAACGAGACGTCCATCCGCGATCATCAGGATGCGGTTGGCGTAAATGACCGCCAAATCCACATCATGTGTGATAAACAGGATTGCCTCGAAGGCAGGCATCTGCACAATCGAATCCATGAAGTTCATGTAATTCTGATAATCCTGCCCGGCGGTCGGCTCATCCATCACCAAAATGCGCGAACGCATGGCAAGGATGGCCGCGATGCTGACGCGCTTCTGCTGGCCGAAAGATAAAGCCAGCGGCGGGTCTTGCTCCATCTCAGAAAGGTTTACGATCTTAAGCGCCTCTTTCACCTCCTGTTCAATCTGCTCCTTCGGGTGTTTTAAATTGGTCGGACCGAACGCCAACTCATCGTGCACCGTCGGAGCAAAAAGCATGTGGCTGGGACTTTGAAAAACATAACCCAGCGTACCCGCAATTTGCGCAACGCTCGCTTCACGCGTATCCTGTCCATTAACAAGCACACGACCCGATTTCGGCTTCAACAGCCCGATCGCGTGTTTGACAAACGTGGTCTTGCCTGCGCCATTCGGACCCAGTACGGCGATCACATCACCGCGCCTGATTTCAAGATTGATGTTGTGCAGGATGTCGGTGCCGACATCGTAGCCAAAGCCAACGTCTTCGAAACGGACGAGCGCTTCTTGTCCAGACGTTGAAGCGCCTGTCCCGAGCGAAGACGAGGGAGCTACACCCGGAAGGATTTTTATCTCGGCTGGAGCCGGATCCGCCTTCGCGCGTTCGACGGTTTGTTCGGCGGGCAATTTAACTTCGCGGTAATTCACTACTTTAGATAACCCGTCCAGCGTGCCCAAGTAACGCACCTGCCCCTCCGACATGAACATCACACGTTCGGGTCTGATGCGTAAAACATCTTCGACGCGATGTTCGACCATCAACACGCTCATGCCTTCATCCGCCAACCTGCGGACGGCATCCAGCGTATCTTGCGCGCTGGCCGGGTCAAGACTGGCAAGCGGCTCATCTAGAAGCAATATGCTGGGACGCATGGCAAGCACACCCGCCAGCGCAACTTTTTGTTTTTCGCCACCCGAAAGCAAAAATGTTTCGCGTTCGCGCAAATGGGAAATTTTTAGGAAAGCCAGCGCCTCATCCACACGTTGAAAAATTTCTTCGCGCGACATGCCGAGATTTTCCAGGCCGAATGCTACTTCATTCAAGACTTTCGTGCCGAGAATTTGTCGCTCAGGATCCTGCAAAACCGTCCCGATCTTTTGCGAGATCTGAGAGAGTTTCCATCTTAGAGTCTCTTCGCCAAAGACCAAAATCCTGCCGGTAAGCACGCCTTTATACGAACGTGGGATCAAGCCGTTGATGGTACGGATCAGTGTCGTCTTGCCGCATCCGCTCGCACCGGCGATGAGCAGGATTTCTCCGGGGTCGGCTTCGAATGAAATATCTCGAATGGCGAATTCTTCGCGATCACGATAGCGAAAGGAAAGATTTTCTACGATGATGGGCGAGTTGGCCATGTTCTTGATCTCAATATAATTTCTCGGTGTAACTTTTCAATAAAGCGGTGTGTGGGATGCTCTTATTATCAAGACAATAAAAGGGAATGTCAAGTAGGAGATTGACAGTAGGAGGTTGACCAGCATACAAGAAAACCTCAAATCCTGCAAGAAAAGGCGACAGTAGGGTGACGGCCACTGTACCCATTCCACTTTGCTCCAGAGCGCTTTGCAGAAGTGGCTAAACGGGGAAATTGTTTCGGGAAGAACGCCCTCGAAATGACATATTAATACTTACGCAAAATCGTGTACATTCACCGCCAAGTCGCCAAAGCGTCAAGTATTTTGAGAGTTCGCCAGGTTCTCTTGGCGTCCTTTGATAAATCTTGGCGTTCTCCGTGTCTTGGCGGATTTCTGCGTAAGTCCTGATGTCTAAAAATTTTCGGTTTGGAAAGGCGCTTGTGCTATACTGTTTCTAGAGCTATTACCGCTTCTTTTCGATAAGTTAAGGAGCAAGAAAATGAAAGCAGATCGGAAAACAACGAAACAAAACTCTCGGGGAAAATCAAAAACACAGAAAGCGCAAGTGATTAGCGGTCAGCCAACCGCTGATAAGAAAGATCACTGCGCACTACGACGTGATTTGAAAAGCACGTGTGAAACAATGACACATCCTATTTTTTCAGCGTCCGTGTCCGGTTGCTCTTGCTCACACTTTCTAACAAAGAGGCGATTATGAAGCGCTGGATAACTCTAACTATCCTGGTTGTAACCGGTCTGAGCGCGCTGTGGCTCGCCGACCACGAATACCGGGCGCAAATCCATCAGGAAAATGGCCGGGCACTGGCACAAGCCAGCACGGATACGCAAAGTCGCCTGCAAGAGGCATTCACCATGCGCCTGCAAGCAGTTGAAAATCTGCAAGCATTCATGCTGGCCTCCGCAGCCCTGCCGGACAATGAAACCTTTGACCATTTCGCCGCTGGTGTCCTCGACCATTACCCGGATATCCGTGGTTTGGCTTACATAGACTCAAATCGCATTGTCCGCTACTTTTACCCGCTGGAGGGCAACGAGTCAGCAATCGGTCTGGATTTGATGACCCGGCCAGCGGCTCCTTTCGTGGAGGAAGCCATCCAGGAACGGCGCACCACGGTCAACGACCCGACGGTCAACGTAATGGGTTCGCTTTCGGTGATTCCGCGCACCCCTCTCTATCGAGGAGACCAGTTGCTTGGACTGGTGGAGGGCGTCTTCGATGTATCGGCGATTCTGGAAGATGCCATGACCGGCACAGATCCCCGCTTTGTGGTGCAACTGCGGGATGCCAACGGAAATCGTTTTTGGGGAGTCGAAACTTTCAGCAGCGAGATGCAAACCCTGCCTGTTCAGGTCGGAGACAATGCCTGGACGCTGACCATTGGCTGGAAATCGCTGCCGCCAGGACCCGCGCCCCTTACCCTGGGGCTGATCTGGGGCGTGGGCGGCGCACTGTTGCTCAGCCTGCTCTTCATCGTCAACCGCACCTGGACCCAAACCGAATGGCTGCGGGCCACCGTGTCCAAACGAACGGAGGCACTGCACGAGAGCGAGGCCAGACTGGAAGAAGCACAACGGATCGCCCATGTCGGCAGTTGGGAATGGATTGCGGAGACCGATACACCGACCTGGTCCAAAGAGCTTTGCGCCATCCTGGAAGTCGATCCAACTAAACCTGTTCCCTCGGTTGCAGAACAGGACAAGCTCTATACGCCTGAGAGCATGAAAAGAATGCGCTTAGGGATTGAGCAGGCCACGGCAGGCATACCGTATGAAATCGAATTGGAACGGGTTCGGGAAGACGGCACGCGTAAGTGGCTGCTGGCGCGCGGCGAACCCAGGTTCGATAAGAACGGGCATATTACAGGACTCCGAGGCACGGCTCTCGATATCACCGAGCGCAAGCGGGCGGAAGCCAAAATTTTACATATCAACCGCTTATACGCCACCATCAGTCAGATCAATCAAACGATTGTGCGTGCGCAAGACCAGGACACTTTGTTCTCAGAGATCTGCCGCGTAGCAACTGAGCACGGCAAGTTCCGCATGGCCTGGATCGGTCTGATCGATGATGCCGATGGATATGTAAGGCCGATTGCTTTCGCAGGTGAAGAACAGGGCTATTTGACGAATGTAAGCATCGCAGTTCGCGACCGGAAACTGGGCGGCGGCCCAACCGGTATAGCGATCCGTGAAGGCCGCTGCATCATCTGCCAGGATATTGCCACCGATCCCCGTATGGCTCCCTGGCGCGAACAGGCCATGCAGCGCGGTTATCGCTCATCGGCGGCAGTACCAATTCGAAGAAAAAACCAACTCGTTGGCGTATTGACAGTTTACGCGGCCGATCCACAAGGCTTTGATGATGACGATCAGAAACTGCTGGATGAAATCGGCCAGGATATTTCCTACGCGCTTGATTCGATGGATGCTGAAGTGGAGCGCAAACAAGCGGAAGATAAGCTGCGCGAAAGCGAAGGACGATTGTTGAAAGCGCAGCATATCACCCACATGGGCTTTCTGGATTGGCATCTGAAAACCAACATCATTTTCCTGTCTGATGAGATTCATTCTCTCTATGGGCTTGATCCAGAACAAACCTTTATCACGCCAGAACTGGTTGCCAAAGTGGTGCACCCAGAGGACGTGGAATATGTGCAAAAGAATCTTGAGATGGCAATCCAAGGCGTGAAAAAGTACGATATTGATCATCGCATCGTGCGGCCAGACCGCAAAGTCATTTGGGTTCATTCGCAGGCAGAATTGGTTCGAGATGCCAGCGGCAACCCGGAAACCCTGCTCGGAACCAGCATTGACATCACCGGGCGCAAGAATGCAGAAGAACGGATCAAGCGCCAGCTCGAGCAGCTCACCGCCCTGAATGAAATAGACCGAATGATCGCATCCGGCTTTGACCTGCACCTGAGCCTGGCTTCCATCGTTGATCGCGTCATCTCGCAGCAAAAAGTGGATGCTGCAGATATTTTGCTTATGAATCCAGACATGAATATCCTGGAGTTCGGCGCGGGGCAGGGCTTCCGTATTTCGGGTATTGAAAAAAGCAGTATTTCGCTGGGCCAGGGCTATGCCGGGCGCGCCGCTTTGGAACGTCAAACAATCCATATCTCCGATCTAAGAACGCAAGTTGACAACCCAGTTCTCCAAAAAGCAATGGCGGGTGATAACTTTGTCAGCTACTACGCCGTGCCCTTGATCGCAAAAGGTAAAGTGAAAGGCGTACTGGAGGTCTTCCATCGCAGTCCACTTGACCCCGATTTTGACTGGCTCAATTTCCTAAATACGCTGGCGGGTCAGGCCGCCATTGCAATTGATAGCGCCAGCCTGTTCGAAAACCTGCAGGTATCCAACATGGAACTGATCCTGGCCTACGATGCCACCATCGAAGGCTGGTCGCGTGCGCTCGATCTGCGCGATAAAGAAACCGAAGGACACACCCTGCGAGTCACGGACATGGCCGTAAAACTTGCGACGGCGTTCGGAATGAATAACGAAGCCCTGGCGCAGATTCGGCGCGGCGCGCTTCTGCATGACATCGGCAAGATGGGTGTTCTGGACGGAATTCTGCTCAAGCCTGGCGAATTGACGGATGAAGAATGGGTCGCCATGAAAAAACATCCAACATTCGCTTATGAAATGCTCGCCCCCATCCGATTTTTAAAAGGATCACTGGATATTCCCTACTGTCATCATGAAAAATGGGATGGCACAGGTTATCCACAAGGGCTGAAAGGCGAACAAATTCCGCTTGCGGCGCGCATCTTTGCCGTAGCAGATGTATGGGATGCGCTCACATCTGATCGCGTCTACCGCAAAGCCTGGCCGCACGAAAAAGCGCTCGACTACATAAAGTCGCAGGCCGGAATACATTTCGATCCGCAGGTTGTAAAGATCTGTTTTGAATCAGGAGTGCTGAAAGTCAAAGACCAAAAATAGACTAACGGTTTAGGTTGGCATGCTCGGTTTCCAAAAATTACCGCCCTAGGCAAACAAAATGTTCCGTTCAGGACGAGGGGGCGCCCTAAACGGAACGACCATTTTTTTACATGGAATACCTGCGTTGACAAGAGTTCGATTCTCCATATGTCATTGCGAGCGCACTTCGCCGTCTTGCACGTGTGCCTGCGGCCCAGTGCAGGCAATGACATGGTTCATATTGAGAATTAAAGTCGGGAACATCGTCACATTAAAACACAGACGCCCCGCTTTGACGGTTGTGACTTCCTACGCTATACTATGTTGGTCGTCTAGTCACTGGTCTGTTAGTCTGCTCGTCTGATCGCAGACCAGCAGACGAGAAAACCAGCGGACAAGCAGACTAAATTCAGGAGGTTTCGGCATGGCTTTCAAACTCACGTATGCAACCATGTTCAACCCGCCCGAAGAATTACATAAAGGCTTCGACGCGGCAGTCATAGAACTCAAACAGAATCTCGGAAAAGAATACAGCATGATCATCGACGACAGGGATGTATTTGCCGACGAGAAATTCGACGATCGCTCCCCGGTCAACACGGACTGGGTGCTGGCAAAAATGCAGAAAGGAAATGCCAGTCACGCTCAACAGGCGATTGCCGCGGCCCGCAAGGCCTTCCCAAAATGGAGCCGCACGCCCTGGCAGGAACGTGTCCGCCTGGTTCGCAAAGCTGCTTCCATTCTCGAGGCCCGCATCTTTGAACTCGGCGCGGCCATGGCACTCGAAGTTGGCAAGAACCGCATGGAGTCGCTCGGCGATGTGCAGGAAACCGCCGACTTAATGTATTTCTCAGCGTTGATGATGGAGCAGAACAAGGGCTTCATCAAACCGATGGGCAAGGACCCGCTGGT
>JAKBYW010000041.1:0-9358 GCA_021840275.1 Chloroflexota bacterium
GCAAGGCTGGATGCTTGTATGGGCCTAATATGCCCTTCTGCGACAACTGCACCCGGAGGCAGAACCGTTGGCTGGCTGATTGTCGCAACAGCCTGTTGTCCGCAGGCTGTCAGCGCCAGCGCGGAGGCCAGCAGGATAAATAAAATCGTTGTTAGTTTCTTCATTGTTCACCTTCCATTTTCTTTTCATGCAAATCGTATGAGCATGAGGTTTATTCGTACGCCAAAACTTCGCGGATCGTCAAGCGCGCCGCGTTACGGGCGGGCAGGATACTTGCAATTGCAGACATGACCAAAACCAAGCCGAACCAAATCAAATAGCCAGAAAGTGTAAAGACAGTGTTAATTGGCGTCTCGAACACAGCCAGGCTCACAATGTAAGAAAGCAAGTACGTAAATGGCACAGACAACAGAATCGCCAGCCCAAACGAGATCGTGCCGATCACCACGCCCTCGGCGATGACGGTCCGCATGATGATGCTGTCGCTTGCGCCAATGGCGCGCATGATGCCAATCTCGCGCGTGCGCTCGAGCACATTCATGCCCATCGTCCCGGCCAAACCCATCGAGCCGACGGATGCCGTCAGCAGGGCCATGATGAGCAGGAAAGTTACCAGCGTATCAAGACTCTGTGAAGCGGTATCCAGCGAAGCCAGTCCGGATTGAGCGAGGCGGACTTTGAATCCATTGGCGCGAAAAAACTTGTCGAGCGTTTCCGCCGCCTTATCCTGCGTAGCACGGTCATGCTGGGTGGTCACAACGCGATACGAAAAAGAACTGTTGGCTAGATCGTTGAACTGACTCACATACTCCAATGGCGCGTAAGCCAGAACGCCTTCCTGCCCCACAAACTTGAAAATTCCAACCACCTGCCATTGTTCTTTCCTGCCATTAACTTTCAGGGGTAAGAAATCACCGGGCTTGAGATTGGGATAATATTTCAAGACCGCCTCGCTGATGGTCATCTTGCGAACATCGTCCGCTTGGATCCAACGCCCTGCTACGACAATTGGGGTAACTAATGTGCTCGCCGCCGGCGGAGCCAAAACGTTCAGATTGTCAGCCACACTGCCATCGGGATATAGCAATTCTGTGGAAAGTCCCTGCCAGCCTTCCACCCTTTCAATGCCAGGCACTTGCAAAGCAAATTGTTGAACTTTATTCAAGCGATAGGGCTGGTCAAAATCAAGCGTTACATCCGCCCGAAAATAATGACCGATGGCGCCAATATAGTCATGCAATGTCACGCGCACATTGAACACTGCAATAAAAATTGCACCGCCCATTGTCAGCGTGAACAGTGTCAGCATGAGACGACTGCGGCGGCGGAAGGTGTTCCGCAGCGAGATCAAAAACGGACGCGGGATATGGATGCCGCGCTGCGACAAAGCGACGGTTGCGCGTGTTTCAAGTTTTTGCCAACGCGACTCACGCTTAGGTCCCCTGTGAACCTGCTTGCCCTCGGCCCGAGCCAAATCTCCGCTGATGGCTCTCAACACCGTGACCCTGGAGCCGCTAATGACCGGGATCAATCCCGCCACGAGTGGAACCAAAATCCCAATCGCAATCTGGATCATCAATGCCATCGGTACAATGCGATAGCCAAGCAAATTAAAGTTTAATTCGCCCGCAATGAAAGCTGCCAGGCCATAAGCTCCCTGTCCACCCAAAGGAACGGCAATCAACAATGCCAACACGCCAAACGAGACGATCATCACCAGATACATTTCCAGGATTTGGCGGTTGCGCCCGCCGACCAATTTCATCACGCCGATGTGACGTAAATGCTGGCCGATCAATGCGCTGAGCGTATTCGCGATCAAGGATGACGACAGGAACACGATCAAGATTCCCAAGGCCATCAGGATTCCCAAAACGGCATTGACAGTTGCCGCCAATGGATGTTCATGAGTCTTTGAGAAGCGTGTCCGCAAAACCGGCGTGCCGCCCTTCTCGACCTTATCCTTTACGCTCCCGCCAATATCACGGATATACGCGTTGTCGTCCTGGTCTGTTGCCGAAACTGTTGCATAAATACGATTGTAAAGTTGCGGCTGGCGAAGTGTTGGCAGTGTATCCATAGTAACATAACCGAACGGCGGGGCAAGAAAATCGCCTGCGCCCGTAGCCGGATCCTGCACGATGCCAGCGATGAACAACGATTTGGTGGTGCCATCCGGCAATTCGATGACAAGCGAATCGCCGACCTTTGCATCCAGATGCTTAAGCACATTCTTTTCAAGGATGATCTGCTTCTTTGATGGCTGGTTGGTGCCCTCGATTGTCGTAAGCAGGTTGACCTTATTTTTGGCAAAATCATTGACCGCCACAATATCGATTGTTGTCCATGCAGCGCTATTCTCCGAACGCACACGCACATTGAATACGCGGCGTCCTTCCGCGTCTGCAATCCCACGCGAGTCGCGAACGGCGGTCAGCACGGTATCGTCAAAATCCGCCATGCGCAATTCGATATTGGCCGGATTATTGGCCGCATAGCTGGCGCTCATGTCCTGCGAAATGATGACATACGCGCCCGCGATCACGCCAATCGAAAACACGCCCACCGCGATGGAAAATACCACCAGCAGCGTGCGGGCTTTATTTTCTATTAAGTCCAGAAATACTTTACGCCATCTTGGTTTCATATAAATCAGGCTTTACGTTTAACAGTTTTGCTTCTTTTTGTTTTTGTTTTTACACTTTTCGTCTTGTTCGTTACGTCTTGCGTCTTTGCTTTGGATGGCATCTTGCCTTTTGCGCTTTGGGTTTTGCTCTTTCCACGTACTACTTTCTTCTTTCCTCTTTCATTTTTTACTTTTGCGCTTTTCACCTTGACTGACACGCCATGCTCTTTCAAACGGTCCTGGACGATCCGGCCCAACGCTTCAGCCGTGATCGGCGATTCCTGGACGATCCGCAAAAAATCTTCGCGCGGGAAAGTCAGCAGTTCGACAGGTTGATGTCCGGCACGCACACAGGCAATTGCCTTTCCACCCCGCAGCAATTCGATCTCGCCAAAGAATTCTCCGACACGCAGGTGTGAGATCACTCTTTGAGTCCCGCCAATCTCCCGCTCGATATTCACCGTGCCACTGGAAATGATATAAAGGTTTTCCACCGGCTTGCCAAAATCCAGAATGATCTTGCCCGGTTTTACGGTCAGGTGTTTCCCCTGTTTCGTGATCTCCAGCATGTGACGATGCCGCAGCAACGGCAAGGCTTTCGCCACAGCCTCGTCAATCAATTCGCCGTCAGAAATAATAATCGTGCGAGAGACACGCGCGGTCAATGATGGATCATGAGTCACCATCACAATGGTCTTGCCGCGTTGCACCAACTCGTCGAACACATCGATAATGTGATTTGCTGTTTTCGAATCGAGGTTGCCGGTCGGCTCATCAGCCACCAGCAAGGGCGCATCAGTCGCAAGCGCGCGCGCAATGGCTGTCATTTGCTGCTGCCCGGTCGAAACCGCCAGCGGCAATTTGTGGGCATGTTCAGCCAGCCCCACCATCTCCAGCAACTCCATGGCACGCTTTGGCCGCTCTTCGAAATCATGGTGGTCCACATAATCCATCGGCAGCATCACATTTTCAAGCAGCGTCAACATGGGCAGTAACTGGAAGAATTGAAAGACAATTCCCAGATTCTTGCCGCGCCACAAGGAACGCTGGCTCTCGGTTACCGCGTAAATGTCCATGCCGTTCACGATGACCTTGCCATCGGTGGGGTGATCGATGCCCGTGATCATATTCAACAGCGTGGATTTTCCACTGCCTGATTTACCAACGATGGCGACGAATTGGCCGCGGCGAATCGTCAGGTCAACGCCTTTCAAGACGATGAATTCGCCCGCCGCATTTTTATACGTTTTAACAATGCGGCGCATCTGAATCATATCGTCGGCGTGATGGACGGCGTGTTTAACGGATGCCGCTTTCCGGGCGGTTTGACGCGTCGTCATTTCGTCCGCTTCCCTTCGACTTTGCTCAGGGCAGGTTTCCTTGGACCTTTAGCGGTTCCCGTTATAGATACCATTTCCCCGTCTGTAATTATCAGGTGACGCGTGAAGCGCGGCGCCAGGCTGTTATCGTGAGTCACCATGATGATGGTCTTGCCGCGATCCTGGACAAGATGTTCGAACACATCGAAGATATGATCGGCTGTGAGCGAATCCAGACTGCCGGTCGGTTCATCCGCCACGAGAATGGGCGGATCGTTGGCAAGCGCGCGCGCAATCGCCACACGTTGTTGCTGCCCGCCGGAGATCTGGCCGGGCAATTTGTGCGCCTGGTCCTCGAGTTCGACAAGTGTCAGCAATTCAAGCGCGCGTTCGCGGCTGGCGCGCGGCTGATATAGGCCGCATAAATCCATCGGCATGACCACATTCTCGATCAGGGTCAGCATCGGCAAAAGTTGAAAGGACTGAAAAATAATGCCAAGCGTTTTTCCGCGCCAGAGAGCCAATTCATCTTCGCCAAGATGATGCACAGACACGTCTTCATCGGTGTGCACAATGACATCGCCCGATGTGAGATGATCCACGCCGGTGATCATATTTAGAAAGGTGGATTTCCCCGCGCCCGATTTGCCGATCACACCCAGAAATTCGCCGGCCTGCACTTGCAGGTCTATGCCATTGAGCGCGTTGAAATCTCCGGCCTCGGTGGAGTATGTTTTTGCGACGTTAAGCATTTCAATGATTGGAACAGAAACTTTGGACATGCAATATCCGTGAAAAAAGCGGCCCACTTATGGCCGCCAGACACATTCTGAGTAGCGGACAAATTGTACCGCTATTCATGAGTTGTGGCAAACAAGGCAGTTCTCAAATTCATTTCAACCATGTCCTTTGTCCTATTTGCGTGTTACCAATTTACGAGTATGCTTGTCAAAATTTATTTATCGGAGTGAGGAAAGAATGGCAAAAGAAGCATCCATGCGAGCGTTTAAATGCCCATCCTGTGGCGCGCCGCTTGAACCTGAGGTCGGTACACTGACCATGAAATGTCCTTATTGTAGTGGGACGGTTATTATCCCGGAATCTTTACGCACGGCTCCGCCATCAGCTGGCCCAACGCTGAACGATGCTTTCCAATTTGGACTGAACGGCGTGGATCTGAATCAGATCGTTGGCAATGCCATGCAACTGCCAGATGCAATTTCCCTCGCCAAACAAGACCGGGTTGATGAAGCCGCTGAAATCTATAGCAAGATCACTGGTATGGAACACGATGACGCGGTTAAAGCCGTCCAAGCCATGGCGGGTGGTCACGCGGTGGCGCTCACGCCGGGACATCCGGGTGCAAGATTTCAGGAATTCAGCGCCAGCTATTCGACTCCACCTGTTGTGCAGATTTCAACTTCTTCATCAGCGTCGTCAAAATTTTCCGGTGATACGTATACGCCTCCAGCCAAGAAAAGAAGCGGATTATCCTGCTTCATAATTGTTGGCATAGTTGCCTGTCTAGGCAGTGTTGCCGCCGCACTGGCAATCGGCGGACCCATGTTGTTTGGCGGCTCATTCAATCCACTAGGCGCCATCCTCTTTGCCAGCCAAACAATGTCATTTGGAAGTGAAGGCATCGGTCAGGGGATGTTCCAGGATGCGCGCGCTCTGGGCGTGGATGGCAAAGGCAACATCGTCGTTGCCGATTCCAGGGATGGACGCGTTCAAACCTTTGACCCGAAAGGAAAGTTTTTATCCACATTTACTGTAACCGACGATAAGGGCAAGAGTGTTAATGCTGACAGCATTGCGGTCAGCCAGGATGGAAAGATCTATATTCCCAATGGCAAGATTTTGATCTACGATGAAAGCGGGCAACAGCTTGGACAGATTGGCGATGATAACCACTTTTACGAGAACATCGCCATGGGAACCGATGGGACGCTTTATGCAATTACTTTTGGAGATAACAATCTCGTCCATTTCAAAAGAGATGGTTCCATCGATTTTGAAATTCCTGATCCGATCAATGCAGTCACGAGCAGCAGCGGTGGCTTTCCCAAACTGGCGGTAGATGGATTGGGCAACATTTATATAACCAATGACACTCCGCCCGTGATTCTCAAATTTTCAGCGCAGGGAAAATATATTAACCAATTTGGGGGCGAGGCCAAGGATGCAGGTCAGTTTGAGCCGGGAAAATTTGTCAGCCCTGAGGGAATCGCAATAGACGGATATGGCCGCATTTTCGTGGACGACTTTTATTATATTCAGGTCTTCGATTCAAGCGGCGTATATCTCAATAACATCTCTGGAGGCTATTACGGCATCGCCTTTGATAGTCAAAATAATCTGTACGCCACTACGGTCGCCGACCATAACGTGGTAAAGTTCCAAGTCCGAAAACCGGCCAAATAATAATGCGCACATGACCACAGCGGAGATAAGGAAGAAATCTTATCTCCGCTGTCTATTTGCTCGCGCAATAAACAATTCTCCTGTATGCTTGTGGCATCCCTGTGCAGGAGGAATTTTACAAAATCATTGCCGTTCATAAGCGTGCTCCATACATTTGATCCGGCGTGAGAATTCTCGGAAACTTTTCCCGCAGGGCCAGGCGCATCTCGTAACACAAATGACAGGCATCGGCGCATGTTGCCCGGTGCGGCAGGTTATATTCAGTGACCAAATCAACCGGACCTCCTGCCAGCAACGGCCCACAGATCGGGTGCGCGTCCGCGTTGTAACTTTCACAGATTTCCTTTCAGGGATTAACACCCAATGAACAAACCGCCAACATTGTTATACGCATAAGAATTGAATATAACAGTTTGCCCAGACTGATTTCCTTTCAATTTTAAGTTTAATAACGCATATTTTTGGCTTCATAATTGCACAAGGATCTGTCTAGCGGGGTACATATCTGGCATACGGGTATAGGTTCCGCCCGATGCAACTTATACCACGCTAATTTCACCCAAATACGGATGGACTTTTGTAAATTCGCATTGTTTTGCCATATATGGTGATCTATCTCGTAAGGGTGTACGGATATACAATCCACTTTCCCCGTGCTTATGGGATACGGGGAATTTTGTAATTTTAAGAGTCATACACTCGCGCACCAGCTATAATGATAGCGAAGATTCTGGCAGCATTTTGTGAAGCAACCTCTCCAAGATCGATTCTGGTGTGCTTTATTTAATCCGGCGTACGGCTCAGGCAAAAGCGGCGATTCAAAACTTGGGTGGCTACCATACGAGTCAAACTGGCACAGTTGTCTGGGTTGCCTGAATTTCCAAGACCCCATGTTTTGCGGCTACCATCGCCGCCAGAATGGATAGCGCGATCTCTTCCGGGCTGACCGCCCCCAACCGCATCCCGATCGGCGCGTGCAGGCGAGCCAGTTGCTCATCCGTTACGCCCAGGTCACGCAAAGCCGCAAATCGTTTGCCAAGATTTTTTCGCGTGCCAAGCACACCCACATATCGAGCAGGACTGGCAAGTGCCACCGCCAGAGCAGGATTATCCAGTTTTTCATCGTGACTGATCACCACAACATAGGTACTCTCATCGGGTCGCATTTTCTCCAATGCATCAGCAGGCCATTCGGTGATGAGTTCATCCACATGCGGAAAACGTTTCTGTGTGGCAAAGGCCTCGCGCGGGTCAATCACGATCGTGTGATATCCAAGCGTCTTTGCAAGCGTCACCAAGGGAATGGCGATATGTACCGCGCCAATAATAATCATTCTGGATGGTGGAGGCAAAACATCCATAAACACATCCACCGCGCCAAAACTCCTCCAGCCTGTTTCCTGCACGCGCATCTGTTCCCGCGCCCAATTCACCACATCCGCATCCAACGCCGCCAATCCCAAACTTCCAAGTGTCCGCCCATCCGGCCAGACCAGGATTTTATTGCCCAACCCTTTGCCTGCGATAATCGTCGCCACCGCCGCCAACCGATTTTCATCAAGGCAGGTCTTCAACGTCGGATACAGCGCGCGCCATTGCGGCGAATCCAATGACTCAACGAACACATCCAACGAGCCTCCGCAACTCAACCCAACTTCCCATAGAGTTTCCTCGCTCGTCACGCCGTAATGCAAAAATTTTGGCACACCGCTCTTAATCACGGCCTGCGCCTCCTCGTAGACCACGCCCTCGATACAGCCGCCCGTCACCGACCCTGCAATATCCTGGGCAGTTGTCATTGCCATCTTGGCGCCCAACGGGCGCAATAACACGCCGTCCTTTTTGACATTCGTTGCTATGGCAACTGACTTGCCTTCCTTGCGCCAGGTTTCAATTTCTGCAAATACTTCACGCACGTTAACCTCGCTCATCTAAAATGTATCGTTTGAGCAAACTGCCAGCTTCTTAATTCGCCATGTCATGGCTGAATTCCCCGGTGCGCTCGGCATCATAATTCGTGAATCCGTAATTGATCCGGCTCACCGATAAAAAATGACAATAATCCAGACGGATACTCATTCTTTCTTCAATATTATCTCTTAACAATAATGGCTTTTGGCCCAATCGTCAACACTATTTCATCTTGTGCAAGTCCCCATAGTTAATTCACTTTCGATGAATGTATTGGCGTGAATTTTGTTGTTTTTTGTGAAAGAAGGGCTTATACTATGGTTCCTTTAAGTAAGCTCTCTTCAAGCTTGTTGACCAAAGCAATGCACGTAACATCTCACTGAGTCAAAATTAACACAGTTGAAAAGAGACCATGCGTCCCCTTAATAACATTCGGATTTTAGATATAACCCGCGCCCTGGCAGGCCCATACTGCACCATGATGTTGGGGGATTTGGGCGCAGATGTGATCAAAGTGGAACGGCCTGATAGCGGGGATGAGAGTCGCGGCTGGGGGCCTCCTTTTGTGGGCAAACCATATGGCCCCTATCCGGGTGAATCCGCTTATTTTATTGCCGCCAACCGTAATAAACGCAGCCTGACGGTCAATATCCAAACCCCGGAAGGGAAGGAGATCATCCGCCAACTGGCGCGTATCTCTGATGTGCTGGTTGAGAATTATCGCACCGGGGCTTTAGATCAAATGGGGCTGGGGTACCTTGATTTGCATAGCTTATACCCAAAATTAATCTATTGCTCCATCAGCGGTTATGGACGCAGCGGTCCTTTTGCTGAACGCCCAGGTTATGATGCGATTCTCCAGGCCGAGGGCGGGATGATGAGTATCACCGGGCCAGTGGATGGTCCCCCTTCTCGCGTAGGCATACCGATTATTGACATCACATCCGGGATGTTTGCAGCTACCGCAATCCTGGCGGCTTTGCATGCCCGCGATCTTACGGGGGAGGGGCAACTGATAGACATCTCCCTTTTCGATTCGCATATCGCACTCCTCGCCAACGTAGCCTCCAATTATTTG
>JAKBYW010000042.1:0-9351 GCA_021840275.1 Chloroflexota bacterium
TGACCGGCGAGATTGCAGACGGCTGCGTGATGAATTATTGCGTCCCGCCCGAATACAACGACAAGGCGCTCGAACTGCTCGAAAAAGGCGCAAAGAAAGCCGGGCGCAAACTTGCCAATCTGGACCGCCCGCAGTTGATTGTCTGTTCGGTGGATCACGACCACGATACAGCCATCGAATACACCAAAGAATTATTGTGCCAGTATCTCGCTCAACAGCCGCACATCGCAAAAGCCTCGGGCGTTTCTCTAGAAGTGATCAACGAAATCCAGTCCATTCTTGGATGGCCCGCCACTAAGGAACAGATCAACAAAGCCAAACATCTCGTGCCGGATGATTTGGTTCACAAGATCACTGCGTCGGGCACTCCGGCAGAAGCGCGCGACAAAGTGAAAGAGTACAAGAAGCGCGGTTGCACCTGCCCGATTCTTTATCCCGTCGGCGGGAATTTCAAACTCTTAATTGATACGTTCGCGCAAGCATAGTCCAATTGGTCCAAATAGTCCAAGCAGTCTAAGCAGTTTAAGTGGTCTAAGTGGTCTAAGCAGTCGAGGGAGCGGATGACAACTGTAAAACGGTTTGAAGACTTACACGTCTGGCAATCAGCGCGCGAGTTCGTAAAATTAATGTATCGTTTTACAAATCAAGAAAAATTTGTTCGTGATTTTGCGTTAAAAGATCAAATTCGCCGTGCAGCAAGTTCCATCATGCACAACATTGCAGAAGGTTTTGGCGCAGGCTCGGATTCTGAATTCATTCGCTTCCTCGGCTATGCTCGGCGTTCAGCCACTGAGACACAATCACAACTTTATATTGCCCTCGACGAAGAGTACATTACAAAAGCCCAGTTTGACGATGTCTACGCCCGCTCTACACAAATTCTCAAGCAAATTAACAGTTTGATTGGTTATCTTGATAATTCTCGCAAGAACAACCACAGAACGATAAAAGAAGCCCAGGCGAACTACTCTATCGAAATACCCGACCACTCAGACCAGTAAGACCAACCAGACTAATAAACTTCAGGATTCACACAATTCGGCAGATGTTCACCCTTCAACCCCGCAATCAAATTTTGCGCGGCGAGGAATGCCATCATATCACGCGTATGTTTGCTGGCGCTTCCCAAGTGCGGAACGATGAGACAATTATCCAACTCAAGCAATGGATGATTTGCAGGCAAAGGCTCAGGGTCGGTCACGTCCAACGCCGCGGCAAAAATCTTTCGCGCTTTCAACGCATCATACAAGGCTGCTTGATCCAGCACGCCACCACGCGCAGCATTAACTAAAATCGCATTGGGTTTCATCTTCGACAAAAATTCAGCATTCACAAGATGACGCGTTTCTGGCTTAAGCGGCACATGCACGGAAACAAAATCTGATTCACACAACAAAGTATCCATATCAACGGGCATTGCGCCGAAAGCCGGTTCAGCCGTCCGGTCATAATAAATCACGCGCAAATCGAATCCCTGCGCGCGTTTCGCAACCGCCTGACCGATCCGACCAAAGCCAATAATTCCCAGCGTCGCACCGATAAAATCCGCGCCGAGCAAGAGTTTCGGCTCCCAGGTTTTCCATTTTCCAGAGCGCACATATTTTTCGCCTTCGACCACACGCCGCGCCGCAGACAACAGCAACGCGAAAGCCATATCGGCAGTAGCATCCGTTAGCACGCCAGGCGTATTGCCCACCGGAATTTTTCGGCGCGTCGCTTCGATCACATCCACGTTATCCACGCCGACCGCCATGTTGCTGATCACCTTTAGATGCGGCGCGGCATCCATAAACCCTGCGTCGACATTTTCGGTCAGCAATGTAAGTACGCCATCCACATCACGAATGCGCGACAGAAGTTCACCGCGCGCGGGCGGCATTTCGCCAGGCCAAATATCCGCATCACAAAATTCACGCACCAGGTCCAGCCCTTTTTCGGGGATCAAGCGCGTTACAAATACTTTTGGTTTCGTCATGGTCAAAGTATACTGCAAGCATGGACGCGAATCTTTTTCGCTCACACACCTTGCAAGACCCGCGCATTTTGCGAATCTTATCCGCCGCGCTGGATGCGGTCAAGCCGGGGAAAATTGTGCGCGATTTCCTGGCAACGGCGACACTTCCGCCACACCAGCGGATTTTTTTATTGGGGATTGGCAAAGCGTCTGAGCCGATGACACTCGCCGCCGCAGACGTTTTGCCTTATTTCACCGACGCGCTCATCGTGACAAAACACGCTTCACGCCCGGACTTCAATCGTATCACCGTTATGGAAGCCGGACACCCCATCCCGGACCAACGCAGCCTCGCGGCGGGACAAGCCGCGCTGGATTTCGTCTCACAATTGAATGCAGACGATCTGCTCATCTGCCTGATTTCCGGCGGAGGTTCGGCGTTGGTCACGGCACCGCGCGAAAACGTCTCGCTGGAAGAAATACAATCCAGGACCTCATCGCTGTTGGCCAGCGGCGCGACCATCAACGAGATCAACAATCTGCGCCGCCAGCTTGACCGCATCAAAGGCGGCGGACTGGCGCGCGGGACAAAGGCGCAGGTCATCAGTTTGATTTTGTCGGATGTAATTGGCAACTCGCTTGAGACCATTGCCTCGGGCCTAACAGTTGATCCATCGCTGGAGACGCGCGTACAAAATTTTATCGTTGGTGATATTCAAGCCGCGGCGCAAGCCGCGCAGGAAGAGGCAAAGCGCGAAGGATTCGATGCGAAAATTTTTTCACTGAACATTCATGGTGAAGCCAAGGAAATGGGTTTGCAACTTGCAAAAAAGTTAAAAGATGAAAGAAGAAAGAAACAACATCCATTTTGTTTGATCGCGGGCGGAGAAACTACAGTGATAATTAAAGGCAACGGCACAGGCGGACGGAATCAGGAATTAGCGCTGGCCGCGGTTGACGAATTAAGCGGCGTGGAAAATATCTTGCTGATCTCGCTCGCCACCGACGGCGACGACGGTCCGACCGATGCGGCAGGCGCAGTAGTTAATGGCGAAACGCGTCAGCGGGCGGAAAGGTTTGGGATGGCCGCGCCCGCTTATTTGTCCCGCAATGACGCGTACTCTTTCTTCGAGTCGCTTGGCGATTTGCTCAAGCCCGGCTATACCGGCACAAACGTCAACGACATCCTCTTTTTATTCGGTTTTTAGCTTCATCCTTTTTAGCTTTACTTGACATGTCATTTTGGTTATGCTATTCTTCACACTACTAGACTGACCAGTCGGTTTATAGATATGAAAGACACCTCCCCCGCCGCCACGCAGGAAACCCGCACGCGCATCCTTGAAGCGGCGGTTAAGATCTTCGCAACGAAGGGCTACCACGATACCAAGGTGGACGATATCGTCAGCGAGTCGAACACCTCCAAAGGCTCGTTCTATTTTTATTTCCCCAGCAAGCAGGATATTTTCCTGGCGCTGGTGGACACGTTCGCCGATTTGCTCGAAAGCAGGCTCCACAACCGCATTGACTCTGAAACATCAGGCATGCTGCGCGTTGACCAGGCATTGCGCGTCTGTCTGGAAACATTCGGTCAATATCGCGGATTGGCAAAGATCGCATTCGTGCAAGCGACAGGGCTTGGCCTCGTCTTTGAAGAAAAACGACGGGCGGTTAACGATAGATTCATCAAAATCATTAAAAGCAACCTAGATGAAGCCATTGCAGACGGAAGCATCTCCGCGCTGGACACGGAAATTGCCGCGTGCGCGTGGATGGGCGCGCTCAACGAGATCATCCTGCGCTGGGTGTATACAGGAGAGCCAGACCCTGTCCGCGCACTGCCTGAATTACGCAGATTGTTATTGCAAAGCGTGGGCGTCAACCTAAAGGAAAAATCCGCCGCAAACGGAGATCAACTTTGAACCGCATCCTTAATTACACCATTCCATACAAACCGTATTCGCTGGCAGAATTTTTACGCTTTGGCGCCGGCAGGGAGCGCTTTTATTTTGAGAGCAGCCAATCCCCGCTGGCAATTGCAGGACTGGGAATCGCCGCCCAAATTTCATGGGCTGACGAAAGTCGCTTTGCAAACCTTGCGCGCGATATTCAGGATTTTTTCCAGCGTGTAATTCAAGCCTCTGATCATACCCCGCGTCCCGCGCTGCTCGGAGGGGGATCATTTTTTACAGAGATGAAACGCGGCGAATGGGATTCTTTTCCACAAGCCGCGCTGGTATTGCCGCGTTATGTACTAACCCGCGCCAACGGCGAAACCTGTTTTTCAGTAAACCTGCCGCTGAATGAAAACGAAACCATCGCAAACGCATCTCAACGCGCTCAATCTGAATCTAAAATTTTTCTTGCGAGGTTAGAATCAACTGCTCTCCCGCCACCGTCCATTCCCGATGAAATCACCACAAACGAAACATCCTGCGTGATTTGGCAAAATGCCATTCGCCGTTCAGTTGAAATGATCCGTCAAGGCGGACTCCAAAAAGTAGTCCTGGCGCGGCCCGTACAAGTCAACGGGAACCGTCCGATAGATGTTCCTGCATTATTGGAGAGTCTTGGCGAATCGTGTCCATCTTGTTTCCGCTTCCTGTTTGAATTTTCGCCATCAACAGCATTCGCGGGCGCGACCCCAGAACGGCTGGTTTCGGTATCAGGCACGAAATTCATCACCGCCGCGATTGCAGGTTCCATCCGCCGCGGCGACTTCCCCATCGAAGATGAAATGCTCAGCCAACAATTAATCGATTCCGCCAAAGACCAAAGCGAACATACCTTCGTCCTCGATCAAATTCGCGAAAAAATGTTACCGCTCGCTGAAACGCTCAATGTGGATTCCGCGCCAAAACTTTTGCGCCTGCCCAACATCCAGCATCTCCGCACAGACATCACAGGCAGATTGCATCCAGGTCAAAGCATCCTCAACATCGTTGCCGCGTTGCATCCAACTCCCGCCGTCGGCGGCGTACCGTGTGAAACTGCGCTGCGCGTCATCCGCGAACTGGAAGGATTCGAGCGCGGTTGGTATGCGGCTCCCGTTGGTTGGGTGGACGCAGACGGGAACGGCGATTTCGTTGTCGCGATTCGCTCAGGTTTATTCCACGATAACACCGCGACCCTTTTTGGCGGCGCAGGCATCGTCGCGGATTCTAATCCAGACAAAGAGTGGGAAGAGACAGGTTTGAAAATCCGCTTTTTGCTGAACGCCATGCAATGTGAGATGGCATGAACACGGCCAACCGCAACACGATCTGGTCGGGCATCTTTGTCGCCGAGTTAAAAAAACTCGGTCTCAATTCTGTTTGCATCGCGCCCGGTTCGCGTTCCACGCCGCTCGCCGTCGCGTTCGCCGAAAGCGGCATCCGTATCTACACCCACAGCGACGAACGTTCCGCGTCCTATTTCGCGCTTGGCCTTGCACGCGCCAGCCGCAAGCCCGTCGCGCTCGTTTGCACTTCTGGCACTGCCGCTGCGAATTTTTTCCCCGCCATCGTCGAAGCCAATTACAGCGAAGTCCCGCTCATCGTGCTCACCGCCGACCGTCCCGCTGAACTGCGCGAGAGCGGCGCAAACCAAACCATTGACCAGATCAAACTCTTTGGCGATCATGTCCGTTGGTTTGCAGATGTGCCTGCGCCCGAAGCAAATTTTTCGCGTCACCTCATGCGCTATCTGCAAACGCTCGCCGCCCGTGCTTGGGAAACCTCGCAATCGCCATTGCCTGGCGCAGTCCATCTGAATTTTCCATTTCGTAAACCGCTTGAACCAATTCACGTTCCAACTGATATACCTGCTTGGATGGACGCTCCGCTTCTTTCCGCCCTCGAATCTGCTCCCGCGCAACTGACATTTTCTCGTCCCAATCTTTCTCCTTCCATCGAACAGACAGACTTCCTCGCCCGCGCCGTCTCTTCCTCCCCGCGCGGACTCATCGTCTGCGGACCGCGTTGTCCCGCTGGAGATTTTCCCGCGCGATTAACCGAACTCGCCACGCGGACAGGCTACCCCATCCTCGCCGACGCGCTTTCTGGCTTACGCTTCGGCGCACACGTCAATGAATTTATCCTCGGCGGATATGACACATTTCTGCCAACAAATCTGGGCCCGCAGTTGATTCTCCGCTTCGGCGACCCGCCCACGAGCAACTCATTATCAGATTATCTCGACAGCCTCGATGACATTCCGCAAATCCACATCTCCGAAACCAAACGCTGGCGCGATGACCGTTTCTGCGTCACACATTCCATGTGGGCTGACCCGCTTTTGTTGTGTGAGTCATTGCTTCGTAGGTCGGATCGCCAATCCGACCCGCCCTGGCTCCCAGCGTGGAGAAGGCTCGAAAACGCGGCTTGGGATGAGGTCCGCGCGATGCGAGCGGAATCAGACTTCGAGGGCGGAATCCTGCCCGATGTGCTGAGTCAACTCCCAGCGGGCAACGGTCTCTTCGTCGCCAATAGTTTGCCCATTCGCCATCTTGATCAATTCGCCAAGCCTGACGCAAAGCCCGTGCAAGTCTTCGCCAATCGCGGCGCAAGCGGAATTGACGGTACGCTCTCCAGCGCGCTTGGCGCGGCCGCGCATTTGCCAGGATTAGTTTTCGTCACGGGCGATCTATCTTTTTATCACGACATGAACGGACTGCTTGCGTTCTCGCGCTGCGGAATCCGCGCCACGATTATCGTCATCAACAACGACGGCGGCGGGATCTTTCAGCGCCTGCCCATCTCACAATTTGAACCGCTATTCAACAAGTTATTCGTCGCTCCACATGGATTAACTTTTGAACACGCCGCGAAACTTTATGGCCTTGACTATGTTTGCGTTGAACGCCTCTCGCTTTCATCCGCGCTGAAAAAATCGCTTGCATCGGAAAAACCAACCATTATCGAAATCCACAGCGACGCGGCCAAATTTGAGCGCTTGCGAAAAGAATTAAATCGGCGCGTAAGAAAAATAATAAATCCGTTGGTTGAGTAGGCGGCGAGTTTTGATATGCAAAGAACGCTACTCAACCAACGCCGCCGTACACTTGCACCGCACTGCGTTCCCTGGCACTGCCCGCTAGGGCAGGTGTGGTGCAGTGCAGGTGTCGAAACCAACGAGTTACACGAAAACAAAAGATAACTTGAAAACGTGGTGGTCTCGATACGACACTCGCAAAGAACGCTCGTGTCTACTCGACCACCGACATATTCAAAAACGGAAAACGCAACACGAAACAGAGGAATTATGAACTGGATCAAAGTCAAAGAATACCAAGATATCACCTACCACAAAGCGGACGGGATTGCGCGCATCGCGTTCAATCGTCCCGAAGTACGCAACGCCTTCCGACCTGATACGATCAAGGAAATGATCGAAGCCTTCGAGAACACCTGGGAAGATACGCGCATCGGCGCGGCCTTGCTCACGGGCAACGGTCCCGCCACGGATGGAAAATATTCCTTCTGCTCTGGCGGCGACCAGAAAGTGCGCGGTCACGCTGGGTATGTTGGCGAGGATGGCGTGCCGCGTTTGAATGTGCTCAAACTTCAGCGCATCATCCGCAGTATGCCCAAACCGGTCATCGCGCTCGTGGCAGGCTACGCCATCGGCGGCGGACACGTCCTGCACGTTATCGCGGATCTAACCATCGCCGCTGATAATGCCATTTTCGGGCAAACAGGCCCAAAGGTCGGCTCGTTCGACGGCGGGTTTGGGTCATCTTACTTGGCGCGAGTCGTCGGTCAGAAAAAAGCGCGAGAGATCTGGTATCTCTGCCGCCAGTACAACGCGCAGGAAGCGCTCGATATGAGACTGGTCAACAAGGTTGTGCCAGTGGATCAACTCGAAGCGGAGGGCGTCGCGTGGGCGCAGGAAATTCTTGCGATGAGTCCGCTCGCGATCCGCAATCTCAAATCTGCTTTCAACGCCGAACTCGATGGGCAGGCAGGCTTGCAGGAATTGGCAGGCAACGCCACCATGCTCTTTTACATGTCCGAAGAAGGGCAGGAAGGCCGCAACGCTTACAACGAAAAACGCAAACCGAATTTCCGCAAATATCCCTGGCTGCCGTAACCGTCGGACTAAAGTCCTGCCTCACAACATGGAAGCCCTTCGGGCTGGCACAACAAGTCCACTTCAGTGGACTTTCATGAACTGAGGCAGGGATTTATCCCGCTTTGGAGATTCAAATTCAATGATTGATTGGCTCGCTGAACGCGCCACGCAGACCCCCGACGGCTCCGCGCTCGAATTCGACAAACAAACATGGACATACTCCACCCTCAACGATTGGGCAGAGTTCATTGCCGCGCTCCTCGAAGCGCGCGAAATTAAACGCGGCGCGCGCGTTGGCATTCATCTCAGCAACCAGCCCGCGTACGTGGCGCTCATCCATGCGCTCGCTCGCCTCGGCGCGGTGGCGGTTCCGCTCAATATTCGTCTCACCGAAGCCGAACTCAAATGGCAGATTCAACAAAGCCAATGTGATTTACTTATTTGCGAATCGGAACTGGTCGGACTCTCGCAGCAGATTCTTGTACCCGAACTTTTTTCCACGCCCCAGCCTTTTCCCGCGCGGACTCATTCCCCGCTCAAGCCTGATCCCATTCAAGGAATATTTTTCACCTCCGGCACAACTGGCTTCCCCAAAGGCGTGCTTCTCACCTTCGACAATTACCACGCCAGCGCGCTTGCCTCCGCTGAACGCCTCGGCGTTGACCCGCACGACCGCTGGCTGTTGACCATGCCACTGTATCACATAGGCGGCATGGCCATCGTTTTCCGCGCCGCACTCTATGGCATCACCATCGTCCTGCATCCCAGCTTTGACGTGGACGCGGTCCATCACGCGCTCACCGACGAGAACATCACCATTGTTTCGCTTGTCCCAACCATGCTTCATCGCCTGCTGGAAAAATATCCCGATTTCAAACCATCGTCATCCCTGCGCGTGATTTTGCTCGGAGGCGCAAGCGCGCCTGCCAGCCTCGTCGAAAAAGCCCTCGCCCTCGACTTGCCCATCGCCCTCACCTACGGCTTGACCGAAGCCACCTCACAAGTCGCCACGTCCACGCCCGAGCAGACGCGCGCCAAACCTGGCAGCCTCGGCAAACCTTTGCAAGGCACAAGCGTTGACATCGTAGACGAATCGGGCAAATCGCTTCCAAATGGAGAAGTCGGTGAAATCGTTGTTAGCGGAAAAACAGTGATGAATGGTTATCTCGATTATGAAAAACCCGTCAGGTCTATTCACACGGGCGACATTGGCTATCTTGATTCAGATGGCGATTTGTGGGTACTCACCCGCCGCACCGATTTAATCGTCAGCGGCGGCGAAAACATTTACCCCGAAGAAGTGGAACGCGCTTTGATGAATCATCCTGCCGTGAGTGGAGCCTGCG
>JAKBYW010000043.1:0-9241 GCA_021840275.1 Chloroflexota bacterium
AACTTCGCCATCTCATTTTCCATCATTTCCATTCTAACCGGCGCCATGTTGCTGTTTGGCTATGGCCTCAAATTCGCCGGGCCAATCATCAATACAGTTGGCTGGCCGGTTATTAGTCTCTTCACATTGATTATCGCCGCATCAATGGCAGAGATCGCCTCAGCTTATCCCACCGCTGGCGGCCTGTATTTCTGGGCATCCAAACTGGGCGGGGTTGGCTGGGGCTGGTGGACAGCCTGGATGAATATGATCGGCCAGATCACCATTACCGCCGGAATTAATATCGGCGCCGCCATCTACGGTGTGGGACTGATCACCCGCGTGTTCGGCCTTGACCCCGCCGCACCGGTCCTGGGCGGATTGTTTGGCTGGACACTGAGCAGCTGGGGTTTCTATATTTTGATCATGGTCTTGATCATGATCCCACAGGTCCTGATCAACATCTACGGCATTAAGCTGACAGCCCTGCTCAATGACTTCAGTGTCTACTGGCATATTGGCGGCGTGTTGATCATCGCTTTGTTGCTGGCCTTCTTCGGCACACACCATCAACCATTCTCTTTTGCAATGCAAGCGGTCACTACCGTGAATCCATTGGACGCATCCTCTGCGACATTTGCCGACGGCACAACCGGGCCCGCATTGGTTATTGGCACATGGGTGATCAAATCCCCATTCTTTGCCATCTTCCCCGGCTTTGCCAACATCTACAAAGTGGCGCCGTTCGCTTTTGTATTTGTACTGGCTTTCCTGCAAGGTCAATGGACTTACACCGGTTATGATGCGTCAGCTCACGTAGCTGAAGAGACCGTGATGGCCCGCCTGAACAGCGCCTGGGGCGTATTCCTCTCGGTGGCGGTCTCTGCAATCGTCGGCTATATCGTCCTGATGGCATTCACACTCAACATTCCAGACATCGCAGCTACGGCCAACGATCCATATCCGGTTTTGTACATCGCTTACCAGGGTTTGACTACCTATCTTGCCGACGTAGTAGCGATCATCGTCTTCGGCGGGATGTGGCTATGCGGACTCTCGACAGTGACGAGCATGAGTCGCATGTTCTTCGCTTTCGCTCGAGATGACGGCATACCGTTCTCGCCCGCCTTCCGCGAAATTCACCCGACACTCCGCACGCCGGTAAAGTCAATCATCATCACCAGTATTCTGGCCGTTCTGGTTTGCATGTATTCAGCCGCTTACTTCGTTGTGACCTCAATTTCCACAATTGCGTTATATATTGCCTACAATATTCCGGTCTATCTGAATGTACGCAATAAGCTGGCAAAGAAAGGCACTTTCACGACCCCGGAAAATGCTCCCTGGAGTCTCAAAGCATGGGGCCCATTCCTAAACATCGTTGCGGTCGTTTATACTGTCTTCATTTGCATCCTGTTCGTTCTGCCTCCGAATGAACTGGTATTGTGGACGATGATTTTGTTTGTCGTCGTTCTCGCAATCTACTGGTTCGCCTATGCCGGGTCGCATTTCACCGGCCCGAAGGCCGCAGACGAATCTGCGCTGCGCAAAATTGAAGCTGAAATGGCCGCCGCTGCTGAAGGAAAAGGCGACGACTAGTTTTTCGGTCAAATAATTACCGTGCGGCGTTCCCTAAAATAGAATGCCGCACGGTAATCTTTGTTATAATGGGAAAACATTTTTTCATTTCGGAGGGCACATGCGTATTGCTCTTGTAATTGGTTCTACCATCTCAACCATCAAAGACGAATCCATTCGTGGACGCAAGTTGCTGATCGTGCGCGATGCAGACACGGAAGGCAAAGCCAAAGGTGAGCCATACATCGCCGTGGACACGGTCAGCGCGGGAACCGGTGATTTGGTCATGGTTACAGACGGCTCATCCGCACGCTACACCAACCAGACTACCAATGCACCTGTTGACGCAGTCATCGTCGGCGTAATCGACTCGCTGGAATTAAGCGGAAAAGTCTCCTACAGAAAAGAATAACCTATGTCATTGCGAGCCACGTTCTTTGTGGCGACACTTGCACCGCACTGCGTTTGGTGCAGTGCAGGTAAGCAATCTCTAATCAAACGGGAGATTGCTTCGTCGGGAAGAATACCCTCCTCGCAAAGACATGACCATTTTTTATGAGCGAATCGCGCACACTTCTATCCGTCGGTATAGACGTTGGAACGACGACTACACAAATCGTCTTCTCGCGTCTCAATTTAACGGACGTGGCCCGGCCTGGACAAATTCCACGCATCAACATCACCGGCCGCGAAGTCATCTATCAAAGCCCGATCGTTTTCACTCCGCTCAAAGATTACGAAACCGTTGACGCTGACAAACTCAATGAAATCGTCCGCCACGAATATGCCGCCGCAGGTGTGGACCCGAAACAGGTCGAGACCGGCGCGGTCATCATCACCGGCGAAACTGCCAAGAAAAAAAACGCCGACGAAATCCTGCGCGCGCTGTCTGGTCTGGCTGGCGAGTTCGTAGTCAGCGTGGCCGGGCCAAATGTTGAAAGTCTCATCGCGGGACGCGGCGCGGGCGCGGCAAAATATTCGCAGGAACATTACACATCGGTCACCAACATTGACATCGGCGGCGGAAGCGCCAACAGCGTGACCTTTCGAAGCGGGAATATTGTCGGCGCCGCGGCAATGAATTTTGGCGGGCGAATCCTCGAAGTCGAGCACGGAAGCGGCCTGGTCCGCCACATTGCTGACCCCGCGCAAGATATCCTGAACGATCTGGGAATCCACCTTGAAGTTGGAATGAGTCCGGCGCTTGATGATTTGCGCCGCTTCACAAATCGCATGGCCGATCTCACCGTTGAACTTGTCGAGGGCACGTCCTCGCCGCTGGCGCAAAAAATTTACCTCACGCCGCCTACGCCCATTTCGGGCAAAGGCACCACGCTGATGTTCTCCGGCGGCATCGGACATTATTATTACAAGCCGCTAAAAATAGACACGGTTGCCGATGCAACTCTTCACGACGACATCGGCCCACTGCTCGCCGAATCTCTGCGGCAACATGCAGTGTTGAATTCGTATGAAGTTGTGCCGCCATCAGAGACTTTGCGCGCGACGGTTTTGGGCGCCAGCACACAGACCGTGACTCTGTCCGGCTCGACGATTTGGGCTGAACGCGAAATCCTGCCGATGAAAAATGTGCCGGTCATCCGCCCCACGTTTCAAGCGGATGCTTCGACCCGGCTCAGCACAAACCTTACACCGGCCACAGTTTCGACGGCAATTGCCGACGCAACCCGCCGCTGGGATGTGAACATTGCCACCGATCCGTTTGCTGTTGCGCTTGAATTGAATAGGGCTTTAGACTATACTTCGCTCTCACAACTCGCAAACGGACTGCGCGAGTTCGCCAGCGCGATGCCGCCCGAACGTCCGCTGGTTGTTATTATTGAAAGAGACTATGCTCAGGCTTTGGGACAAACGGTGAAAGGTCTCGCTCCCGAACGCTCCTTACTGGTAATCGATCAAGTTGGTTTGACCGAAGGCGATTATATTGACGTAGGCACACCGCTCATGGATGGACGTGTGGTTCCGTTGAGCGTAAAGACATTAATTTTTTATCATTAGGTTATATCCGTCATTGCGAGGCGGTGTTTTTTCCCGTCGTGGCAATCTCCTGTAATGATATCTGGTAGGTTGCTTGAGATTGCTTCGTCGCTTCACTTCTCGCAATGACAAACTCTAAGGAGCAACTATGCTTCTCCGCACGAAACTGCATGGCAAGACCTACGAATTTCCAGATATTCGAATCCTCATGGGCAAAGCCAATGAGGAGAAGTCGGGGGATCGGCTTGCGGGCGTTGCCGCCGAGACTGCCGCTGAACGCGTCGCCGCGCGTTTGGTGCTGGCCGAAGTTCCCATGCGCGTCCTGCGTGAAACGCCAGCCATCCCTTATGACCAGGATGAAGTCACACGCGTCATTCAAGACGCCGTGGATGAATCCATCTATAACGAAATCAAAGACAAAACCGTTGGTGAAGTCCGCGAGTGGCTCCTGGCCGATACGACTTCCAGCGATATGATCCGCCGCTCCTCCGCAGGACTGACTGCCGAGATGATCTCCGCTGTGGCCAAGTTGATGTCGAATCTCGATCTGATGTACGCCGCTAAAAAGATCCCTGTTACCGCACATTGCAACAACACTATCGGCTCACCCGGGACTTTATCCAGCCGCAACCAACCCAACCACCCCACCGACTCGCCCGAAGGCATCCGCGCAGAAATTTACGAAGGCCTCTCGTTTGGTTCAGGCGATTCAGTCATCGGCATCAATCCAGTTGACGATTCTTATGGCTCGGTCTCACGTCTGCTCGATATGACTTACGACGTTATCAAGACCTGGAACATCCCAACGCAAAACTGCGTGCTAGCTCACGTCACCACACAGATGAAATGTATGGAATCTGGCTCGCCGGTTGGACTGGTTTTCCAATCTCTCTCCGGTTCGCAAAAAGGTAACGACTCATTTGGCATCTCGGTCAGCATGCTGGACGAGGCCTACGAACTAGCCAAGAAACACTGCTTCCCTAAAGGTCCCAACTTCATGTACTTCGAGACTGGTCAAGGCTCGGCTCTTTCCGCCGATGCCCATAATGGCTGGGATCAACTCACACTCGAAGCTCGCAATTACGGCCTGGCAAAACGCTACGATCCATATCAGGTCAACACCGTTGTCGGCTTTATTGGTCCTGAATATCTTTACGATGCGCGCCAGATTCAACGTGCGGGCCTTGAAGATCATTTCATGGGTAAGCTCACCGGCATCCCGATGGGCGTCGACGCCTGCTACACCAACCACGCGCGCGCCGATCAAAACGCCATCGAAAACCTGGCCGTCATGCTCACCGCCGCAGGATGTAATTATTTCATGGGCGTCCCGATGGGCGACGACTCGATGCTCTCATATCAATGCACTTCCTTCCACGATGCACCCGCCCTGCGTCAGCTCTTCAAACTTCGCCCCGCTCCTGAATTCGAAAAATGGATGGTTGAACTCGGACTCATGAAGGACGGCGTGCTCACCGAAAAAGCCGGCGATGCCTCATTCTTCCTCAAGCGGTAAGGAGATGAATTATGGATGATGCCAAAATTGCCGCGATTGTAGACGCAGTTGTACGTGAACTGAAAGCCTCGGGCATTGTTAAACCCCTCGCTTCTTCTTCGGACACTTCGACTGCTCCCGTTTCACCGACATTTGCTTCAGCCGTTCCCGTTAAACCCCATGCGGGTGCCTTCGACGGCAGTCTCAGCATTGACCTGCCCGATCCGGTCACGCCCGAATTGCGCTATAAGCCGCTCGTCAAGAATCCGAAGGATGCCAGCGGTTTGAATGCCCTGGTTGCATCCACCACCGCACGCATCGGCGTTGGACGCGCAGGACCGCGTTATCGGACTGCTTCGCTTCTGCTTTTCCAGGGTGATCATGCCGTCACACAGGATGCCCTGTATCGTGACGTGGATCAAAAACTCCTGGATGAATTTGGTCTGTTCACTGTTGAAACGAAAGTCACCGGCGGCAAACAGGAATATCTTTTGCGCCCTGATCTTGGACGTTTATTAAATGATGACGCAAAGCGCATCATCAGCGAGAACTGCCAGAAGAACGTCAACATCCAAGTGGTTGTTGGAGACGGGCTTTCCTCGCAGGCAGTCGAATCCAATCTGCGCCAGATGTTCCCGGTCATCAAACAAGGCGTGCAATCCGCCGGGTTGACGTTTGGCACACCGTTCTTTATAAAACATGCGCGCGTGGGCGTGATAAACGATGTCGGCGAGTTGATCAAGCCGGATGTGGTTATCCTGCTGATCGGCGAACGTCCCGGCCTTGGGCGCGCCGAATCCATGAGCGCATACATGGGCTATAAACCGAAATACGGCGACACCGATGCAGATCGGGATGTGGTCTGCAATATCTTCGAGAACGGTGGAACAAATCCGCTCGAGGCCGGTGCATTTGTTGTGCAGATCGCGCAAAAGATGCGCAAGAATCAGGCATCCGGCGTGAAACTCAAGATGGCAAAGTAAGGAGCAACGATGGCAATTCTCGATCCGATTTTTGGAACTCCTACAGCAGTGCAGTTGATCTCGCAAGTGGATCGTAACTTCGCGGAACAACTCAAGTTGACGCCCGAGCAACGCTCGATCGGTTTGCTCAGCGTGGATAACGACGATGCCACCTACGTGGCAATCGACGAAGCCACAAAAATGGCAGACGTTGAAGTTGTGTATGCACGTTCATTCTATGCAGGTGCGAAGCATACATCAGGATTGATCTCAGGCGAGATCATGGCTATTTTAGCGGGACCCAATCCCGCCGAAGTCCGAGCCGGTTTAGTCGCCGCAGTGGACTACATCCAAACCAAGGCCATCTGGTATTCCGCCAACGAGGATGCGTCCATTGCGTTCTTCCCGCATTTGATTTCGCGTACAGGAACGTATCTCTCGAAAGTTTGCAATCTTCCGGTCGGCTCTCCGATTGCCTATCTGGTCGCGCCGCCGAATGAAGGATTGGTTGCGCTGGATGCTGCGCTCAAGTCCGCGGATGTGCAAATCGCCACGTTGACCATGCCGCCTTCTGAAACGAACTACATGGGCGTGATGCTCTCCGGCGATCAACCTGCATGCAAAGCGGCGGTTTTGGCTTTTCAAAATAAAGTTTTGGAAGTGGCAAACCAACCGATGAATTATTAATCTGTCATTGCGAGCCATTCTTTGGCGAAGCAATCCCCAAATTTATGAGGAGATTGCTTCCCGAAGGCTCGCAAAGACATGGGACACAACTATGACCGAACTCGACGACGATCTGCTCTCCATCCAGGAAGCCCGCACGCTGGCTATTCAAGCGCGTGAGGCGCAGAAGAAATTCCTGCACGCCACGCAGGCCGAAGTGGATCGCATCTGTGAAGCAATGGCGCAAGCTGCCGCGGATGCAGCCCAGCCTTTGGCGCGCATGGCCGCGGAAGAGACCGGTTATGGTGTGCCTGAACACAAGGTTCTCAAAAATCTTCTGTCATCCAAAATGTTGTGGGATGAAATTAAGAACGTTCCCACAGTTGGCGTCATCCGCAATAATCCAGAGAGGGGCACCTATGATATCGCCTGGCCAATGGGCGTGATCGTTGCGCTGACCCCCAGCACCAACCCGACCTCGACCGCCATGTTCAAAACGTTAATCGCGGTCAAGGCTCGCAATGCAATTATCGTTGCCCCGCATCCATTTGCAATAAAGTGTTCTGCTGAGACCATCCGCATCATGGCGGAGGCTGGCGAACGCGCAGGCATGCCCAAGGGTTTGATCTCGTGCATGACGCGCATCACTTTGCCCGGCACACATGAACTGATGAAGCATAAATATGTAGCTCTCATCCTTGCCACCGGCGGCTCGGACATGGTACGCGCTGCACACTCGGTCGGCAAACCCGCGTACGGCGTGGGACCGGGCAATGTGCCGGTTTATGTTGATCGTTCGGCGGATATCCAGCGCGCCGCCAAGTATATTGTCGCATCAAAGGCGTTCGACCATTCCGTGATCTGCGCCACCGAGCAATCTGTCGTGGCCGATAAACCCATCGCCGCACAACTTGAAGAATTGATGAAGGCTGAGGGCGCGTATTTCGCCGACGAGACGATGTCAAAAGTTCTCGCAAAGAATCTGTTTGTCGGGCATTTACCAAATCCAAAAGCCGTTGGAAAGAGTCCGCAACAATTGGCACAGATGTACGGCTTCAGCGTCCCAGATTGGGCTCGCATCATTGTGTGCAAGTTGCGTGCGGTCGGGACTGAAGATCCGCTCTCGGGCGAGAAGCTCACGACTGTTCTCGGCTGGTATGAAGCCAACGGTTGGGAAGAAGGATGCGAGCGATGCCTTGAGTTGATCGACTACGGCGGACGCGGCCACTCACTGGTTATCCACGCGCAGGATCAGGATGTGATCATGCAATTTGGTTTGGAGAAACCGGTCTTCCGAATTCTAGTCAACACCTGGGGTACGCTCGGCGCGACGGGATTCACGACTGGCCTCATGCCTTCGATGACCCTTGGCTCCGGCGGCGTTGGTGGCGCGATCACCGGCGACAATATCAGCGTGCATCATTTGTACAACGTCAAGCGCCTGGCCTATGAAATCCGCGTCCCACCGGACCAGGCATTTGCTCCCGGTTCGACGGATGATCCAGTCCAGCGGCAGGCTTTCTCGAGCGGCTCAGGATATTCCGCGCCCGCATCAGTCGGGTCAGGCAATGTGGATGCGCAAGTCGAAGAGATTGTGAAGAGAGTGTTGACGGAATTGAAGAGATAATTTTCGTCCTGAGCGGAGCGGAAGCGCAGTCGAAGGACATTTGAAACAGACTGCACTTCGACTGCGTAGCCAAGAACGCATTTCGCCGCTCAGCGCGATAGACGATTAGAACTCAGATTTCAGGGCTTGAAAATTTCCAGCCTTGACATCCGATGTCTAATCGGAAAAAACATTTTCAAAGGAGAGTACGACTATGCCAGTAGATGTTTCCATGATCGCCCTTGGAATGGTTGAGACCAAAGGATTGGTCGGCGCGATCGAAGCCGCCGATGCGATGGTCAAGGCCGCCAACGTTACGCTGATCGGCAGTGAGTATGTCGGCGGCGGGTATGTGACTGTGATGGTGCGCGGTGATGTCGGTGCGGTCAAGGCCGCCACGGATGCTGGTGCAGCCGCCGCCAAGCGCGTCGGCGAACTTGCTTCGGTGCATGTGATTCCCCGCCCCCACTCCGACGTCGAAATGATCCTGCCGCAGAACAGCAAGGGCGCCTTCGGCGGCCGCGGCAAAGAAAAGTAGACCGTTTAATCTGCGCGCCTGTACTTGATATTCATGCTCACACAATACGTATTACGTAATACGTATCGCGTAAGTGTGTTACAAATTATATAAGCGCGTGATTTATCATGCCGCGTCAATTATTCACCGCTGAAGATATCCGCCGGCTCGCGCGCGAGAAGTCTGAGACTCTCGTGTTGGGGCAAGGCGATATCATCACGCCCGAGGCGACCGATGTCGCGTACGCTCTGGGCGTAAAAGTGATTCGCGAGGCGGAATCCGGTTTGGGGTCCAGAAAAGAAGCGCCCATCATCGCGCCGAGTCTGCCGCCGCTGAAAGTCGTACGCGGCGGAGGCGTCGCCCTGGAATCATTCGGTGAAGGCCTGGCTGCACCGGGCACAAATGTCCGGTTGAAAGATGTGGTCACTGCCGATGACAAG
>JAKBYW010000044.1:0-9236 GCA_021840275.1 Chloroflexota bacterium
CCATCCATTGTGCTGCCCAGCCCCATGCTGATATTCTGCGCTATTTTGAAATAATAATAAGCGTCATCGCGAATAAACCAATTATTTGCAAAATTCCATGCGTCGGACGTCGCCGCAAAGATTTGAATTGGCATAAACACGATCACGAGAAGAATTTCAAACCACGGTAACTTTTTCGAAATTATTTTCATTTACCTATCCAATATCCAGAGTGATTTTTCCGAACTGTTCACCGCGCCAGAGCCGCTCCTGTGCGTGCGCCGCATCTTTCAGCGGGAAAGTTTTATCGAGCACCGGTTTTAGTTTACCGGCCACAACCAGGTCCATCACGGTTTTAAAATCCTTCAAGTGACTCATGGTCGAGCCGATGATGGAAAGATGTTTTGCAAAAATAAAGCGATTATCAATTTCAAATTTCGGCCCGCCGCTGTTGCCCACTGTCAACAGCCGACCGCCTTTTCGCAGAGCGCGCAAGCTGAACATGAACGTTGTCCCAACGTTGTCAACCACCAGATCGGCGCCCCGCTTCCCGGTCGCGAGAAAGACCGGCTTTGACCAATCTTCTTCTTTGGAGCGGTCAATCAGAATGTCTGCGCCGAGCGACTCGGACAGTTTTAACTTGTTCGCATCCGAACCCACGACGATGACGCGGGCGCCGCTAAATTTAGCGATCTGTACGCTGGCGGTGTTTACTCCGCCCCCCGCGCCGACAATGACCACCGTTTCACCGGCCTGCAAATTTCCACGCGTGATAAGCGAGTGCCACGCGGTTTGATAAACGAGAGCCGCCGCGGCCGCGGCGTGGAAATCAAAATCATCCGGCAATTTATAAAGTTGGCGTACCGGCAGGCTGACAAATTCCGCGTATGTGCCGCGCACAGATTCGCCGAGCAGACACCAATTGCGGCACATGTTATCCCAACCGGAGAGACAGGCCTCGCATTTGCCGCAACCCAGATTGGCATTGATGACGACATGATCGCCAACTTTGAATTCGCTAACACCCTCGCCCAGCGCGGACACTTCGCCCGCGCCATCCGCGCCGTTGATGTGGGGCAGTTCCAGCTTTATGCCGGGCCAGCCGTTACGGACAAGAACATCCATGCGGTTTAGCGCCGCAGTTCGCAAGCGGATAAGAACCTCACCAGGCTTTGGTTCAGGCGTAGGAAATTCGGCGTACTCCAGGACTTCCGGCCCGCCGTGTTGATGGAATAAAACTGTTTTCATTTTCTAAACGATTACTTGAAGCCCAATTCAGAGCGGCTGATAACCATCCGTTGAATTTCGCTGGTGCCCTCATAGATTTCGGTGATCTTAGCGTCACGGAAATAGCGCTCGACTGGAAGCTCTTTGCTATATCCCATGCCGCCATGAATTTGGACAGCGGCGTGCGCGCAATACATGGCGGTTTCGGACGCGAATAATTTTGCCATGGACGATTGCAATGTGAATCGTTCTCCGGTTGTCTTGGAATTTTCTTTTGCCATGGCGGCATTGTAGACGAGTAACCGCGCTGCTTCAATGCGCGTCTTCATATCCGCGATCTTGAAGCCTGTGCCTTGAAACTCGCCGATCTTCTGGCCGAAGGCTTCCCGCTCACGCGCATAAGAAACGCTGGCCTCATAAGCAGCTTCAGCGATGCCCAGTGCCTGAGTCCCAATGCCGATGCGACCGACATCCAAAACGGTCATGGCGATCTTAAAGCCATCACCTTCCTTGCCAAGCAAATGCGCGGCGGGCACGCGGCAATTCTCGAAGATCAGTTCGCTGGTGGCCGAAGCGCGGATGCCCAGCTTGGGTTCTTTCTTGCCGCGAATGAATCCCGACAAATTTTTTGCGTCCACCAAAAAGGCGCTGATGCCCTTTTGTTTTTTCGCAGGGTCGGTGACCATGAAGACCACGAAGTAATCAGCAACCGGGCCGGACGTGACCCATGACTTGCGTCCGTTGAGAACATAGGAATCGCCGTCGCGCGTGGCGCGGCTTTTCATTGTACCCGCGTCCGAGCCGGACATTGGTTCGGTCAGCGAATAAGCGCCTATCGCGGCGCCTGACGCGACCGGTTTCAGGAATTTCTGTTTTTGTTCCTCAGTGCCGAAGGTCATAATGCCGTGGCAGTACAGCGAATTGTTGACCGACATGATCACGCTGTGCGCCGCGTCGGCTTTGGCGATCTCTTCCATGGCGAGCACGTAAGCCATGGTGTCCATGCCTGCGCCGCCGTATTGCTCCGGGACCTCGATGCCCATAAATCCCATCCCGCCCATTTTCTTGATCGTCTCGTAAGGGAATTCCCCGCTTTCATCGAATTGCGCTGCGATCGGTACGATTTCCTTTTGTGCAAAATCATGAGCTGCATCGCGGATCATTTTATGTTCATCGCTGAGAGGGAATAAAACATCGCTCATGTGAGCCTCCGTGTGAAAGTATGGCATGATTATACCGCCTGCATGTTACTTGTATTGACCGCAGAGCGCTGACCACTCATCTATGCTTAATGTCTCGGCCCGCCTTTGCGGATCAATCCTGCCGCGCTTGAGCAGGGCTTCGGCGTCTGCCGGTTGGATGTGTAACCCGGCTGACAAAGAGTTGCGAAGCATTTTTCGCTTTTGGCTGAACCCGGCTTTGATGAGCTTAAAGAAAGTTGGCAGAAGCGGGGAAGGGATCAAAGGCTCGGGACGAATCTCGATCTTGACGACTGCTGAATCGACCTTGGGCGCAGGGAAGAATGCGTTTGCTGGAATCTGTGCGGCGATGAAAGGCCGTCCGTAGACTTGCACGCTCAACGCCAGCAGACTCATGTCGGGCGGCATTGAGCAAATGCGCTCCGCAACTTCTTTTTGGATGGTCAGCACGATGCGACGCGGCTTTGGGTCAGATTCCAGCAGGTGGCGGATGATGGCGGATGTGATGTTGTATGGAATATTGGCGGCCACGATGTAATCTGCTGGAAGGCCGAGGTCTTTCGGAGAAAAGTCCAGGATGTCGCCGTGGATTAAACGGACGTTGGCATAAGGTTTGAGAACGCCGCGTAAAACGGGAAGCAGTTTCTCGTCCAATTCGACCGCCACTACTTCGCGCGCCAAAGCCGCCAGGTGCCGCGTCAAACTGCCGAGGCCGGGTCCAATCTCCAGAACCGTATCCGCATTTTCAATCCCGGCCGCGACGGCGATATTTTCCAACGCCAGCGGATCTTCCAAAAAATTTTGGCCGAGACGTTTATCGGCGTGCAGGCCGTATTGTTTGAGAAGCGCCGCGGCGTTGAGAGGGGGAATATTTTTCATTGCAGCACGTACATAATATTCGACGGCACAGGTGCCAGAAAATAAACGGTCACGTACCTTCCCCATTGGCCGCCCTCTTGCGCATATTGAGCATCGGTATAACCCAGATCGATCCACAGCTTGCCGGGGATGCCGCCGCCAATGTCCTCAACTGTGGCATATCCATAGCCGGGGATAAATAAGGCCTGGCCTCGCATGTTGGCATACCAGTTGTAGATAAAAGCCACCACGCCTTTTTGTACAGGTTTGCCGCTGGCAGTGCCGGGGTAACAACGGTCCGCCGCCGAGTGGCATGGCGAGTAGGCCGTGGCGAACAATTGTACGGCGCGCCAATATTGGATTTGCACGCCGTCCACCGTCGTGGTGTGGACAACTGGCTTTGTGCCGTATCCGACCACGCGGTCTTTCGGCGGGCGCACGACGGTTTCTGATTCGGTTTGCCTCGAAACCTCCACACCGTCTTGATATCGAATACGCACACGGCTAACTGATAAACCAGGTTGCCCGGGTTGTAGGGTTTCCTGATGATCGAGTTCAACATCAGGCGAGGATTGGAAATCACTTTTAAACGGGATGGACTTTTGCGCCAGCACCAGCGACTCGCTGATTCGGATCACGCGTATCTGCCCATCTTGCGGCAGCGCTTCATTCTCGGATGGTTGGCTGGAGTCTAGTCCAAGTAGCGGAATCCCAGCTTCGGCCAGTGCGCCGCCGACCGTCCCAGCTGAGGAGCGGATGTGAATCTGTTTGCCGTCCACGCTGACGGTTAATTCGCGCGACGGTGTGTAGATCACGGTCATCGCGTTCGTGATGGGTGTGTCTGCTGGCGGATTGAGTTGATCTGCCGCATAAATCTGCGCGCCCGTTTGAGCGATAGCTTCGCCGACGGTTTGTGCTGTAGTTTGCATCGTCGTGCCGTTGACTGTGATCGTGACTGCGCGCCGAATTTGAAGCACGGTCGTTTTCGCCTGAGCAATCGGCTGGTCGAGGGGGACAGGGTTGCCGTTAAACAAAACGCGGTCAGCGGGGCCGAGCACGATGCCAGCCTGGACGATGAGTTTGCCCGGCACGCGTTCGTTTGTGGTCAGCGTGTGGATTTGGCCGCCGTCGATGATGGTGATAGTGGATAGTGTTTGCGGCTGACAAGCAAGCAAAAACAAAAGAATTACTGGAGCCAGCCAGCGGAGAATTTTCATGCAGTAATTATAACGTGCAGCGGTTATTTGCCCCGCTCAAGTGCGTATCGAATCAAATTTTGTGTTTCTTTTATTTCATCTGGTTTAGCTTTTCCCTGCGGATTTTGCCGTCCAATCCAAGCGCGTTCGATCAGTGGAATCCAGCGAACATCCAATGATTCTTTTGCCCAATTCGCGGCGGCCTGTTTGGAAACGATATCGCCGTATTGAAGCGTATAAAGTACGCGGCAAATTGTCAGCACGATATACGATTGATATCCGTGGTTCTTGATCTGGCTTGGGTCATCGATGAAGCCTGCCAGCCAATCATATAAGACGGACCTCATGGCGTGACGCAAATCCTCCAGTGAGACCGGATCGATCAATGTGCGTGGGTTGGGGCCCACGAGCGTGATGCCACGATCACGCAGAATGAAACGTTGAACAACCCAGTCCATGTCATGCTGCACCTGGTGAAGCTTTTCGCCACGGCCGCGGTCCAGATGCGGGTGGATATTGTTTTTCGGGTTGTATCTTTGCACAGCATCTCGCGGGATGTAAACAACTTCAAGCTGTGTAGCACACCACGAATCGAGCGTGGAAATTTTTGAGTGCATAGTTTCGAGCTTGGAAAAGACATCGCTTGAAATTTTGTCGCGCGTCACTATCAGCACATCGACGTCGCTGTTTTCATCGAAGCCGCCGTTGGCGAGCGAGCCGAACAAATAAATGCCGACAAATTGTTCTTTGAGTAATCGCGGAACATTGTTCAACAATGCCTCAAGCACAAGATTTACTTCAGGGAAGGGCGTAAAAGATTGACTCATGATTATTCGATCTTCCTGTTTTTGACAGCCCACAGATCAGTAGCGAATCGTTCAATGAAATACCGGCGGGTCTGTCCTATGGAATTAAAAAGAAAACCGAGGGCAAACCCTCAGCTGTTGCCCCGCCAGACTCTTGCTGGTGGGGTGCGCACAGGCGACTTAATGTCGCCCGTGCTTGAATCAAATCAGCGGTAAGTGCCCTGAAGAATTGGCTGGCTACAGGCTGATAATCATTTGTGACGCTCCTATTAATTACGACGAGCAGATTATATCACTTGCGGAATAACAGGCTGTCTGCGCTGCCACATATTGAGACAAGATTATTTCGAGATTTTGGAAGACTCAAAATATTGGACTGCCTGGATGAAGTAAAATATGGCTTAACGAGGTGATGTATGCGAAAGCCAGCTTTGATCATTATGCTCGGATTATCCATGTTGGCCTGTTCGGTCTCAGATATTACCAGGTTGATCCCAGGAATGCCCATTTCGCCCCTGCCGACTGCATTTCCGACTGAGACGGTATACGTCACCTCCACCATCACGCCTAGCAGCATGCCCACCCAGCCAACGCCGACCTTTACTCCCACGCCAACCTTGATTTACTTAGGGTCCATGGGTTCTCCATCGGATACTCCAATTCCAACCGGCACGCTTTGGACGGTGGGGCAAGCAGTCAGTTCGCCTAATTCCGTTACACCTAATTCCAATACGCCTGAGGCGAGCGGTTTTTCCAGTTACTCGATGAGCGGAAATATCCTGCATTGGGGCGCCTGCCCGCTGAATAAAATTCAGGTCGTTGCCAGACCGTCTGATGTTACCCATACCCATTTTGTTTTGCTGTTCCTTCGTTTACAGGACAGAGAATCCCCTTTCGAGGCCACCCACTGGGGATCCGGCGCGATAATGGATAATGACGGCAAAGGAACCTTTACGTATACACTGACTGCGGAAAACCTTCCGGGTTATCGCGAATTTACGCTGGCATGGGTACAATATCAATTTGTGGCGACTGACAAAAAACTAAACGTGATTGGCCGCACCCAGGTTGTGCTGAATAGTATTGCTTATTCCCCGTGTCCATAATATGGATTTTGCGCCGGAGCTTCTTCAATTTTTGCGGAAGGCTAATTACACCGCTGTGTTGACCGGCGCCGGAGTCTCACAAGAGAGCGGGCTCCGCACCTTTCGCGACGCGCAGACCGGTTTGTGGGCACGGCATAGGCCTGAAGATCTGGCTTCGCCCGAAGCTTTCGCCCGCGACCCGAAGCTCGTCTGGGATTGGTATGCCTGGCGTCGTGAAGCCATCAAGGAGGTGCGCCCCAATCCCGGACATTATGCTTTGGTTGAGATGGCGCGGCGCATTTCTCAATTTACCCTCATAACTCAAAATGTTGACGGCTTGCATGTTATGGCGGGCAGTCCGCAAGTGATCGAATTGCATGGGAATATTCAGCAGGTGCGATGTTCGGAGTGTGGACAATTTGTCGAAGAGTGGAATGATGATGGGATGGATGTTCCGCGTTGTGCGGCTTGTGGCGGATTGCTCCGTCCACATGTGGTTTGGTTCGGTGAAGCCTTGCCGCGTGTCGAATTGGAATTGGCTGTCGAAGCCGCGCGGACCTGTGACATATTCTTCTCGATTGGCACATCCGGAGTCGTCCAGCCGGCCGCGACGCTGGCGTATGCCGCGCACAATCGCGGCGCAGTCGTCGTCGAGATCAACGCCGAGCCAACGCCGCTCACGCCAAAAGCCGATTATTTCCTTCAAGGCAAGTCTGGTGAGATTCTGCCGGAACTTGTGAAAGCAGTCTGGGGATAAAGATGGCGGGCTAAGCTATATATCTTCACGTCTTTGCGAGGGTGTTTTTTTTCCGAAGCAATCTCCCAATTTGCGGTGGGGATTGCTTCGCTGCGAAGAACAGCAGCTCGCAATGACGTGATATTTTTTATGGATTACTTCAATACGATTCCCGAACGCGGCGGGATGGTCACGCGCAGGATGCCATCTTCTTTTTGGATCTCGGTCTGCCCGAAGAGAATCCGCTTCCTGCCCCGGCCCAGATCGGCCGCGGCGACTTCAAACCAGCGCGCCTCTTCGGCTGCATTCAGCGCAATGATGAGCGTTTCGCCCTCTGATGAGCGCTTGAAAGCGTAAACGCCCTCGGCGGAGTGTAGTCGTTGATATTTTCCCCAACGCAGCACATCATGAGTCTTGCGAAGAACGATCAACTCTTTGACGAAATCACGCAGCTCATGATTCCATTTTGACTCGTCCCACGGGAAAGACTTGCGACATTCCGGGTCGTGACGTCCGTCGAGGCCGATCTCGTCGCCGTAGAAAATGCATGGTGCGCCGGGATAGGTGAAGAGAAACGTCAGGGCCAGTTTAAGGCTGTTGAGGTCGCCGCCGGCACAGGTCAGGAAGCGAGGCGTGTCGTGGCTGTCGAGCAGGTTCAACTGAACGCGCGTCACGTCTGGGTGATACATCTCCAGAATCGAGTCGATCCGATCCGCGAACTGGTGAACGTCGATCGGGTGGACGTTATCTTTGAATCCGCCCGCTTCGTGCGCGGCGTGGATGTCGAGATGCTCGCCTGTGAAGAAACTCAGGCAGGCGCTGGTAACGAGATAATTCATGACGGCGTCGAACTGATCGCCTTGAAGCCAGCGATAGCCGTCCTGCCAGATTTCGCCGACAATATAGGCATCCGGATTGATGGCACGCACGCGGCGTCGAAATTCCTGCCAGAAAGAATCATCGTCAATTTCGCCGGGTACATCCAACCGCCAGCCATCGATACCGAACTTAATCCAATGTTCGGCGATGCCGAAAATAAATTCGCGCACGGCAGGCAAATTGGTGTTGAACTTGGGCAGGGCGGGCAGGTTCCACCAGGCTTTGTAGCCGATGGCGCTGAGACTATCCTCGCCATGCTTCAATGCCTTGATCTCTTCCGCACCCGGATACGCGCCCCAGTGGCGTTTGCCATTTAAACGATCAGGGTCAAAATGGAACCAATCCTTGTAGGGTGAAGCCGCGCCGGTTTCGAGTACGTGATGGAATTGCCAAATGCCGCGGCTGGCGTGGTTGAAGACGCCATCCAGCACCACGCGCATATTTTTTTTGTGGGCCTTATTTAGCAGTTCCTCCAGAGCTTCGTTGCCGCCCAGAATGGGATCAACGTTATAGTAATCATAGGTGTGATAGCGATGATTTGACGCCGATGCAAATACCGGCGTAAAGTAGATTGCGTTAATCCCAAGGTCTTTGAGATAGTCAAGATGTTCGGTGACGCCGCGCAGGTTACCGCCTTTGAATCCGTAATGGGTCGGGGCAGAGTCCCATGGCTCGAAAGGCAGTCCGTTCGTTTGGACATGCTCCGATTTGGCGAAACGATCAGGAAAGATTTGATAAAAAATTGCATCGGTTACCCATTTAGGGGTGTACATAAAAGAAACCTCGTCATAAATGTTTGCCCACTGCTACCTTGAGGGCGAGTGAATTCTACTTTACTTTGTGGGGGTGACTTGCAGAATATACATTCCGTAAGGCGGGATTTCCGCCAATGGTTGGTACGCGCCGAATGTTCCACCGGCGTTCATTTGAAGGGATCCGAAATTACCTGAACCGTAAAGTGGCGCAAGTGAATATGTTCCTTCTGCAAGCGCCGAGCTTTTTAGCGTCAGACTGTAATCTTTGACCCGCTCGTTTTTTAAATTAGCCAATATCAGAAATGATTTGGTCCCGTCTGTGCGCAGGCTGGCGTAGACACCGGTGTTGCCGGTATCCAGCAGGATAATTTTTCCGGTGCGAAGCGCGGGTTTTTGTTTGCGGAGGGAGATCAGGTCGCGATAGAAAGATAGTAGCGAATTCGGATCATTGGTTTGAGCGGCGACGTTGACTGTTGAAAAATCATCGGCTGGCGCACGCCAGGGATTGCCCGTTGT
>JAKBYW010000045.1:0-9209 GCA_021840275.1 Chloroflexota bacterium
TAGCGGATTGTTGGCTGGAGTTGTAGGTATCTTCTGGATTGGCCGGATAGGGGCAGTGACACCCACCATCGGATTTACACCGCTGATTATTGCCTTTGTTGCCACCGTGATTGGCGGTATGACTAGTTTGGAGGGAGCTGTACTGGGCGGCTACATTTTTGGCTTGTTGACAACCCTGACCAATCTGCTGCTGCCTCAAGGATTACTCGCGTTTCGTGATGCTTTCACATTTTCCATAGTTATCCTTGTGTTGCTGTTCCGGCCTGAAGGTCTAATTCGAGGCACCGCCTCGGCGGAGCGGCTGGGATGAACAACCAATCCTTTCTTCGTCGATGGTTAGTGCGCTACGGTACCTTGGTGCTCCTGATTGTCCCGCTGCTGATCATTGCCTTCGTCACGAATAATTTTGGTTCGGTCTTGATCCAGCGCCTTGCGACCATCCTGTTTATCAATCTCACCCTGGTGCTGGGGCTGCAAGTCTTCATGGGCAACTCCGGCATCTTAAATTTCGCGCACATCGGCTTCATGGGAATTGGTGCCTATGCCTCGGTGCTCTTCTCGATGTCGCCGGAGGCGAAGCTGCAAACGCTACCGACAATTTATCCGTTTCTGCTTCACATTCATTTACCATTCATGCCCTCTTTGCTGATAGGGGCCGGGATCGCGGCGCTGATTGCTGCAATTGTCGGTTTTCCTTTGATGCGCATTTCAGATGCAGCTGCGGTAATTGCATCATTCGCTTTGCTGGTTATCATCCATGTAGTACTTGCACACTGGAGTGAGGTAACCGCTGGACCGAAGACGCTGTTTGGCGTTGATCCTTATACGACTCTGTGGGTCAGTGCCATTTGGGGAATACTCTTTGTCGTCTTGGCGTACTTGTTCGAAGAATCATCACTGGGGTTGAAGTTGCGGGCTTCTCGTGATGATCGATATGCAGCATCCAGCATTGGTATCAATATTATGTCCGTGCGCTGGGCAGGTTTTGTCCTGAGTGCCTTTGCGGCAGCTCTTGGAGGTGGCTTGTGGGCCCACTTTATTACCTCGTTTGATCCCGCTAATTTCTATCTGGCAGAGACGTTCGTTATCCTGGCGATGTTAGTGGTCGGAGGTCCACAAAGCGTCTCAGGAGCAGTGGTCGGGACACTCGGAATCACCGTTATTTTCGAGGGGTTGCGTGCCATTGAAAACGCGGTGAACATCTCCCAAATGCTATCAACTCCGTTGGTTGGTTTTACAGAGATATTCCTGGCCCTGGCCATGATCCTGATCCTCGTTCGCCGGCCGTCCGGAATTATGCAGGGGCAGGAGATCCGCTGGTTCAGAAAGCTGCGCAAGCCGCAAGTTGATCCAGAACCTGGCGATCCCATGCAAGCTGGCAAGGATCTTTGAGATGTGTGATACCTTCGTTGCCCTGCCCTCTGCTTCCGCTTCCAAGTCTGTCATTTTTGCCAAAAGCGCGGATTGCGAAGTCAACGAAGCCAACGCCCTGGTGCGCATCCCCAGGAAGAAACACCTGCCTGGAGAGGCAGTACGGATTACCCATCTCGTGATCCCTCAGGCCCAGGAGACTTATGAGGTGATCTTGACCAAGGCCTTCTGGACTTATGGGTGTGAGATCGGTATCAATGAATTCGGCCTGGCAATGGGCGAAGAAGCAGTGTTCACCAACGAGGCTGCCAAAGAAGATCGCGATGGCATTGTTGGCCCTGATCTCATGCGCTTAGGGTTGGAACGAGCCAAGAACTGTCGTGAAGCGATTGAGATCATGACCAGCTTGTTGGAAAAATACGGTCAGGGGGGCAGCGCTGAATTAAAAGGAAACTCGCACTTTGATAGTAGTTTCTTAATGTCTGATACACAGGATGCCTACATTCTGGAAACAGCCGGGCGCCAGTGGGCAGTCAGGAAGATCGATTCTGTGGGCTCGATTTCCAATCTGTTAATGATTGGGAGCGACTGGGATCAGATATCGTTGAAATCCGGCAGCCAAGAGGTGAATTGGTCGAAAACTTATGGGCTGCCCGAAGTGCCGCCAACCCTGGGATCGCCTGACCGACAGGCGATCACATATAATTGCTTGGTCTCCGCCAATGGGCGATTCAATGTAAAGACGGCTTTTGAGCTCATGCGTCATCACGGGGAGGGCTATCATCCGGCTACTGCCGATGTGCATCGCAATATATGCGTCCACGTCGGACCCCAGGAAAATCGCTGGTGGCAGGCAGACGGTGTCATGGTGACTGACGTTGGCCCGCGGGGGATGATCGCATGGGTGACGGGTACCTCTGGAACATGCGTCTCGATCTTCAAGCCTGTGTTTCTGGGCGTGGATTTACCCAAGATCGGACCTGCTCCAACTGAACACTTCAACCCGCAATCGCTGTGGTGGAAGCACGAATTGCTGCATCGCCGCGCGATGGCCGACTTTGACACTTTGGTGCCGGAAATTCGACAGTATTTTGATGCACTGGAGGACAAATTTTTGGCTCAGGCACTAGCCGTCATGAAGAGTACAAACGAAGAAAAACGTGAGTTTTCAGATTATTGCTTCCAGGAGGCAATGAAGGCTACGGAGGAGTGGATCGCCAAGTTAAGAACGCGAAAGGATCTTGTATTCAAAGATTTTGCCTATCAGGAAATGTGGCAAAAGCTCAATGCCGAGGCTGGCCTGGTGGGCATGCCAGCCTGAAATAGCTCAATCTCTCATTGGCGATGCTTAAGATCTTTTACACTTTGAAAGCAACACAGATTTTGCCTGCACCGTGCTGCAGGCACAGCTGATCAAGCGCTGGAGGAAGGAGCATAACTACGTCAGACCACACAACTCACTTTGATATCATCCCCCAGACCACAGGCTTGGTTGCAATACTCGACGCTGCAGCCAGGACTAACATAACCACTGGTACAATGTTCGGGGGCAGGTCACGGCTGACTCGAACATCTAGATGCTTTTCGAGGAGAATGGAGTCGCTGGCTAAGAACATTCAACTCCTCATGTACTGTTACAACGACAGACAATTAGCAAAACGGGTCTTTCCGAAGTGCTACATTCACTTGATTGACCTCGTTTGTCCGCTATCTTAAGTACTCCCATAATTCTGGCAAAGTTAGTATTCTTATAGTTGAAGTAAAATAACCAGAATTTCAATAAAGAGTAGAGAGGAGGTTCCTGCAAGCGTTTATCTTGCATAGCACAATATCACAGGATTTGATTCTCAGATTCAATTCAGTGTACGACTTTTACCAAAGGAGAAGCGCCTAATGAATCGAAAAATTGTTTTCTGTTTGTTGCTTGTATTTGCAACACTGCTCACTGCCTGTGGAGGGACTACTCCGCCGACGGCTCCGTCTATATCAGTTGCGACTTCATCTTCATCTGGCGCAGCCAACCCTGTTGCCACATCCGGGACATTGACCCCGCAGAAAGGGGGCGAAATCACTGTCGCTTATAAAGACGACTTGGCGACGCTCGACCCGGCCATCGGTTACGATTGGACCAACTGGCCGGCCGAAAAACTGGTCTTCGATGGGCTGCTTGATTACGATAGCGGGACAACCATTATGCCTCGCCTGGCGGAAAGCATGCCGACCATCAATGCAGATGCCACCGTCTATACGTTCAAGCTCCGCCAAGGGATCAAATTCTCGAATGGTCGTGAGTTTACCTCTGACGATGTGGTTTATTCCATTACGCGCGTGCTCGACCCCAAGACGGCCAGCCCGGGCTCCGGGTTCTTTACCGGCATTAAGGGTGCCCAGGATTTTATTGACGGCAAGGCAACTTCAGTCGCCGGCATCCAGGCTCTCGATCCATATACCGTGCAATTTACCTTGTCATCGCCGGATGTCACATTCCTGAACAAGATGGCTCTCAATTTTGCCTTCATTGTGCCCAAGGAAGAAGTGGCCAAAGCAGGCCAGGATTTTGGGCATGCCCCAGTGGGAACCGGTCCTTACACCCTCAACCAATGGGTATCGGGTCAAACTCTGGTCTTCGAGCGCAATCCCAACTACTTCATGTCTGACCGTCCATATCTGGATAAGATCACCATTCAGGTCGGTGTGACACCCGATGTGGCTTTGCTACGCCTGGATAAAGGTGATATCCAACTGATGGGCGATCCACCTCCAGGTGCCGACTGGGCCCGGATTTCTTCCGATCCTGCATGGGCCACGCGGTTGGAAATACAGCCGCAGGTGAGCACGATCTACATCGCCATAAATACTACTGTCAAGCCTTTCGACAATGTGATGGTACGCCAGGCATTGAACTATGCCATTGATAAGCAGCACATCATCCAATTGCTTAATGGCCGAGGGACGGTTGCAAACCAGATCCTTCCACCCACCATGCCTGGTTATGACAAGTCATACACCGGTTATGACTATAATCCTGATAAAGCCAAGGCTTTGCTGGCTCAGGCCGGGTATCCCAACGGCTTCGAAACAAGTATCGAATGTATCTCCGTTGACCCCCAGCCCAAGCTATGCCTGTCTTTCCAGCAAGATCTGGCGAACATTGGGATTAAGCTTAATATCAATACCCTGGCGGCACCCAATGTGATCGATGACGCCGGCAACGGCAAGACTCCTCTCACATGGTCAGGCGGCTTAGGGTGGATCCAGGATTACCCCGATCCGGATGACTTCTACGGTCCCATCCTGGGATGCGGCTCGAATACCCCGGGTGGTTGGAACTGGTCGCGTTATTGCAACCAGTCCTTAGACGACCAAAGCAAGACCTTGCTAGCCATGACCGATCGCAATGCGCGCCTGGCAGCATACGCTCCCTTCTTCCAGAAACTGATGGCGGATGCGGTCTGGGTGCCAGTATATAATGGCGAGTACGACATCGCCCATTCCCAAAAGCTACATGGTCTGCCAACTCTCACTCATCCGGAGCATCTGTTCTCATACGAGACGATGTGGATTGAACACTAATATTGTTAGCCTCCTGAGGAGACTAAATCCTCGGGAGGCTCTCCGCTAAATCCAAAATGGAAATTCCCCAGCTTGAACCATATCGGCCAGATCAGCCTGATCGGTTACCTGAAGGTTCATCAACTCCGCTAGAAATCAGTTACGGGGCTCTGGTTTGGCGTCGGTTAAAACGTGATCGAACTGCGATGGTGGGTGCGGCATTGGTGTTGCTGCTCATTCTGTCCGCTTTGTTGGCGCCGGTGCTTGCGCCCCATGATCCAGCCGATCAGTTTCGCGACGGGCTGACGCCCGATGGCCAGCCGATCCCCAGTACACTCCTTGAAGGCAGCCTGCGCTTCCCTCTTGGAACGGATGCCAATGGACGGGACCTGCTCAGCCGCATCCTTTATGGGGCGCGCGTAAGTCTGGTCGTCGGGGTGCTGGCCAATGCATTGGCTGTGGCCCTGGGCACATTGATCGGATCCATCGCCGGGTACTTCGGAGGTCTTTTGGAAAGCGTGCTCATGCGCTTCACCGATGTGATGATGGCTTTTCCAACACTTCTTTTGGCGATGACGCTGGTTGCTATTCTCAAGCCAAGTATGTGGATCATCATTGTAGTCATCGGCGCTGTTTATTGGACCTGGATTGCGCGTGTAGTTTATGGCCAGGTTGTTGCCTTGCGTGATCGAGACTTTGTGATCGCCTCACGCGCGCTCGGAGCAGGCCGTGTTTATTCTCTCGTTCACCACATCCTGCCTCAGCTGGTACCGACCATCATTATTTGGGGCACGCTTGGAATCGCGACTAACGTTATGCTGGAAGCCAGCCTGAGCTACCTCGGCATTGGTGTGCAGCCTCCAACGCCCAGCTGGGGCGGGATGATCCAGCAAGCTCAATCGTATTACCGCGCCGCGCCGTGGCTGGTGATCTTCCCCGGCGTGGCTATCATGCTTACTGTTTTCGCCTTCAACTTGCTTGGTGACGGGCTGCGGGATGCACTCGACCCGATGCAAGTTGGGAAGTTATAACATGTGGACTTACCTGGCGCGTCGAATTATTCAGACGATCCCTGTATTGTTTGGGATATCCATCATTACCTTTGTGTTGATCTATTACCTGCCGGCCGATCCGGCACGCATGTATGCCGGACCCAGCGCCACCGTCGCGACCGTGGCGCGTATTCGCCATGAACTCGGTCTGGATCAGCCGCTGTGGGTGCAATATATCGATTATATGGGACGGGTTTTGCACGGTGATCTGGGATTCTCGTATCGAAAGCAGGTTGATGTAACCACCCTGATTCTTGGCCGAATCCCTTACACATTTGCGCTGATCTGCGGCGGAGTATTCATCGAGCTTGCCATCGGTCTGCCGGTTGGGATTATTTCTGCGGTCGCCCGCGGCCGGCTGGCAGATAGGTTGGGAATGATCCTGGCACTGCTAGGCGTATCCGCACCGCCGTTCTGGCTTGGCTTGATGCTTCTGTACTGGTTTGGCTACCTCATTCCGATTTTTCCTCTCGGTGGGACGGGTACGCCTTTGCACTTGGTTCTGCCAGCATTAACGGCCGGATTGGGCGGGGCGGCTTGGTATGCTCGCATGATGCGCTCCAGTGCCCTTGATATCCTCTCGACCGATTACGTTCGCACCGCGCGCGCGAAGGGCCTGTCCCAATTCCTGGTTTTAATGCGGCATATGCTGCCCAACGCGCTCAACCCGATCATCACAATGGCCGGGATGGATATTCCCTGGTTCATCGGCGGCGTGGTATTGGTGGAACAGGTTTTTGATTGGCCGGGACTGGGCCGCTTGGCAGTGGAGGCAATTGAGACCGTAGATGTCCCACTGATCCTTGGGACCGTGATTGTCACTGCTCTGGCAGTTGTCGTCAGTGGCATTCTGATCGATGTTGTTCAGACTATCGTGGATCCACGCATTCGACACGGCCAGTGATATCTGTCTTGAAGTCTGTCTCTAATGAAATAAGGAGAATCCAAATGACTACTCATCATCTAGATAGTTCCAAACTGCACAATTTTTGGGATAATACACTTCCGCCGCGCATTCGAATCAAGCCGGGCGACACTGTTGTCTTCGAGACCGTGGAAGCTTCCGTCAATCAGATCACTCCCCAGTCGACGAATGAGGATATCGGGCGTCTCGACTTTGGCCGCGTTAATGCTGTCACCGGCCCGGTCTATGTTGAGGGTGCAGAACCCGGTGATGGGTTGGAAGTTGAGGTCCTTAGCCTCAAACATAAAGGTTGGGGGTGGAATGCGGTTATTCCCCATTTTGGCCTGCTGGCCGATGAATTCCCCGATCCTTATCTTCATATTTATAAGCTAAGATCAAAGTATTGCGAGTTTCGCAAGGATATTTTGATTCCCTTTGAGCCATTTTCCGGCGAGATGGGCGTTGCTCCACGCCAGAGTGGCAGACTGGATGCTATCCCACCGCGCGAAAATGGCGGTAACCTCGACACCCGTCATTTGGGCGTGGGTTCCAAGATCGTTTTCCCGGTCTTCGTCCCCGGCGCTCTGTTTTCTTGCGGCGACTCCCATTCTGCCCAGGGCGACGGGGAAATCAATGGAACCGGCATCGAATCGCCCATGACTGTTACCTTGCGGTTCAACTTGCATAAACACGCCAATCTCGCTGAAATGCGCTTCATTACCCCGCCGCGCAAGAAGCTGACCGTGGCCGATACAGGCGGCTATTATGTCACCACTGCGCAGGGTCCCGACCTGTTTAAAAATGCCCAGCAGGCCGTGCGCTATATGCTTGATTATCTAACCTCCGAATACCATCTGACACGCGCGCAGGCTTATTGTCTGTGCGGCGTGGCGGTGGACTTGAAGATTAGCCAGATCGTTGATGCGCCGAATTTCATGGTGGCTGCTTTCCTGCCGCTGAGTATCTTTGTCAAGCCAAAGGCGAAGGTGGCTCCGAAAAAAGCGGGTTCTCAACCCAAAGCCAAGCCCAAGTCGAAGGCGTCCAAAAAGGTCAGACGCTAGGATTAACTCTATATCAAAGGCACAAAGATGCAAATGGATGGTTCTCGGTGCCTTTGTGTTTTAATTTGAATTTGTGCTTTATTGCAGACATCAAGGAAATTATGTTCAAAAAACATGGATATAGTATTTTTAGAGTGTTTTTCTCTCTCTTAACAAAAACAACCAGGCTGCGAGCCTAACTGTTCTGACTACTTGCTCATCCACCATCTTTTTAGGAGAATCCGCAAGCAGCCATATGTGGGTGTGATGTGATTGGAAAGATTCTGAAGTGATACAAAACGAAATCGCTCCTCAAAAAAGGAGCGATTTTTATCTCTGCGATCCCGACGGGATTCGGACCCGCGATCTCGGCCTTGACAGGGCCGCATGTTAGCCGCTACACCACGGGATCAGTTGCGTTGTGAGCGGGCAAAAGTTTATCACAGGCAAATTAGGGTGTCAAGCAAAGCCCCAAATAATTTTATACCCGGCGCTTAAGCGGGTGATTGAATTTGATCCATTGATCTTATTTTGAAGTTCTTTTGCTTCTCCACAAAACAAGGTAGAATCGCGTCATTACTTTACTGGACCTCCTGCATAGGTAATGTACCACTGTTTTTTCATCCGCTAATCAGCGAGAATTCCCGCGAATTTCAGAGCTAATTCGTGAAGGCGAGTGCCTGTATGGGTTTTAGCGAAGATCAGCGGACAATATCTTGGCCTTAAGAATGAATTTACAACCTTCGCAAGATGTTTACTGAGGACGTTTCATGCAGTCCATACAATCCTTCGGCGAGCAAGTGATCGGAAACCTGGAAAGTGTCATCGTTGGTAAACGGGATGCCATCGAGCTGATCGTGATTGGTCTGCTGTGTCAAGGGCACGTTCTCATCGAGGATGTGCCCGGGGTTGGCAAGACCATGCTGGCGCGCAGTCTGGCGAAATCGCTGGCATGCAAATTTCATCGCATTCAGTTCACACCCGATATGCTTCCAAGCGACGTGACCGGCATTTCCATTTACAACCAGCAAAAAAGAAAATTTGAATTCCGGCCCGGCCCGATTATTGGACAGATCATTCTGGCGGACGAGATCAATCGCGCCACACCCAAGACGCAGGCCGCACTCCTCGAAGCGATGGAAGAACACCAGGTTACAGTGGATGGCCTCACGCACATCCTGCCGCGCCCCTTTATGGTATTGGCCACGCAGAACCCGATTGAATATGAAGGAACCTTCCCATTGCCCGAGGCCCAACTTGACCGTTTCCTTTTGCGCGTCCGACTGGGTT
>JAKBYW010000046.1:0-9125 GCA_021840275.1 Chloroflexota bacterium
GAGACCATTAACCGTTTTTGTTCTTCGGGTGTCCAGGCCATTGCTCATGCCGCATACGCGATCCAATCCGGCGATATTGAAATCGCGATTGCAGGCGGAGCCGAATCCATGACGCAGGTGCCGATGACGGGCTATAAGTTTTCGCCCAATCCGCACTTTGCACAGGACCTGCCGCAGTATTTTACAAACATGGGTTTGACCGCTGAAAATGTTTCCACGAAATACAACGTCAGCCGCCAAGACCAGGATGAGTTTTCATTCAAGAGCAATCAAAAGGCGGCCAAGGCCGTTGAGTCCGGACTTTTCGATCCTGAGATTGTTCCGATTGATGTGGAAATTACCGAACTTGGCGTTGACGAGAAGCCTGTCAAAAAAACTTTCACCGTCAAGCGTGATGAAGGCCCACGGGCGGATACGACCATCGAAGCCCTCGCCAAACTCAAACCGGCTTTCAAGGAAGGCGGCGTCGTGACAGCGGGCAACTCGTCCCAAATGTCCGATGGTGCGGCGGGCACAGTTGTGATGTCTGTGGACAAGGCCGCACAACTGGGACTTAAGCCGTTGGCTCGCTTCGTCGCATTTGCGGTGGGAGGTGTCCCCCCTGAATTAATGGGTATCGGACCAATCGTTGCCATTCCAAAAGCGTTGAAGATCGCGGGCTTATCGTTGAATGATATTGATCTGTTTGAACTCAACGAAGCTTTCGCCGCGCAGTCGTTGGCAGTGTTGCGCGCGCTTGAGATTGACGAGAGCAAGGTCAATGTCAACGGCGGAGCGATTGCCCTTGGTCATCCGCTCGGTTGCACAGGCGCGAAACTGACAACGCAATTGGTTTACGAGATGGGCCGTCGCAAGTCGAAATACGGCATGGTGACGATGTGCATCGGCGGCGGAATGGGCGCGGCCGCTATCTTTGAAAATCTGCAAACTTAATTGTAGGGGCGGATCGCGATCCGCCCCTACAATGATAATAAAAAGGAGAATAGAAATGCCACTTACAATTTCAGAGCTCATGTCAAAGATGCCGGGCGCGTTCATTGCAGAAAAGGCAATGGGTGTGGACGCGATCATCCATTTCAAATTCACGGGCGCAGAACCTGGCGAATGGAACGCGACCATCAAAGATGGCAAAGTCGAAGTGGCTCAGGGGATTCCCAGCAAACAGCCGACCATGACTCTTACCGCTGACTCGTCTGATTACGTCAAGATCTTCACCGGCGAATTGGATGGGATGCAGGCCTTCATGCAGGGCAAGATCAAATTGGGCGGCGACTTGAACCTGGCGATGAAGATGATGCAAATGTTCAAGATACGGTGACGCAAAGAGTGAGAAGAAAAAAGAGCCACCTTTGAGGGCGGCTCTTTCGTTGCAGCGTTTGATATTTAGCCTGATCATGTGAAGAGTGAAATTACCGAGACAATTGCTACACTCGTCAGGCACATGGTAATCAAGGCCAGGATAGTCGTGGCGACCCCCGCGGCCTTTGAACGAATCCATCCCGTTAATCCGATGCCAGCCAGAAAAACGAACACTGCGCCAAAAACGACAAGAAGCGCGTAAGTGCCCAGGTTATCCAACTTGGCAGGGACGGCATTTTGCTCCGCGGCGGCCGCAAACAACAGCACAAACACAAGCAGAGAATACAGGAACATGACCGTGGAGGCAGAGAATACCACAATGGTTACCGTGGTTAGTTTCCCTTGTTTATCGGACGAAAGAAGTTGAACTACCGCCGAAATCGCGAAACCAGCCAGGATGCCTGCCAGGGTAGCGAGTGCGCCTGCTTCTTGTAGATAGCTATCGAGGGTCATTTGGTATGCTCCCGTTTCTTGGACGTGATTATATACCAAGAACGGTCATAGATTGCGGTTTTCTGTCGCCTGTTTCGCGGGGCTACCCTAAAGGGTGCTTCGCGAAAGCCGCCTGCTCAATGTGCATGGAAGCGATTTCGACAGGCTCAATCCACCGCATGCGGGCTGGCGCAATGAGTCGGTTATAACCAACTTTCAGGAACTGAGTGTCTTATTTGAATGTTGCGAGTGCTATAACGCCGAATACAAAAATGATCAAACCCGCCAGCCTATTGACCCATGCCATCCATTCCGGTGTGAACTTCTTTCGAAAGAAACCCACAATGCTGCTCAATGTCAGCCACCAGGCTGCTGAACCGAGGAATACACCGGATACGAGTAAGCCCGCGGATAGAACATTCCCATTTGTCACGCCAAGTTGCAGGCCGGCGAAAATCACTGTGAATGAAATGATCGTGGCGGGGTTGGTTAATGTCAAGCCGAGAGTGGAAAGATAGGCCGATACTAATCCGCGCCTTGCTTCGCTGACCACTGCCTGTTTTGCTGGCCCGGTAAAAAAGGTACGAAGGCCGAGATAGAGTAGAAAACATCCACCAAGGATGTGCAGCCAGAATTGTTGGCCGACAAGAATTTTCTGTACGGCGGTCAGGCCAAATGCCGCGACCGCGCCGTAAAACATATCGGCGGTAGCTGCACCGAGACCGGAGAAAAAACCGTTCATTTTCCCATCAGCCAACGTGCGGCGGATGCATAACACGCCGATCGGCCCAACGGGCGCAGCGATGGCGAAGCCGAGAATAAGACCTTTAATGAGAAAGCTCATGGACATGTTTTCCTGAATGCGCCCAGGTCGCGGTTCTTAAAGATGGCGCTAAACTCGATTTCTTTTGCCTGCGGGCAAAAATCATCGAGCGTGATTCCGGTATCGGTGTACTCTGCGGTAAACACCGCCTTGCCCTGCTGAATAAATGGTTTCATTTGTTTGCACCAATTCTGATAAAAACAATCCTCTGTTAACGCCCAGTCAAAATCATTGACCAGATCTGCCACCTGGTCGCTGTCGTTTTTCATGCCAATCGAAAGCCCGCGTGCGTGCGCCTGCTCGATCAGCCAGCGATTATATTTCAGTTGATCCTCGTAGGTCAGTGGGAAGCCAGTGTCTGTGTTGTAAGTGTCAATGTTGTCCGGCTCGATTGCGTCAAATCCTTTTGCTTTGCACATATCCAGGCGTGCCAATATGATCGGCGCCAATTTATCAATTTGGCGGATGTCCAAAAACTTTTCACCGGGCCAGCCGGGATAATTTTTGCCGACAATTTCTTTTGGAAATTGGTTAGCGTCGGGACGCCAGTCTTCACGGGAACCGACGCTGGTATAACAAATAACTTTTGCGCCTTTGGCATGCAAGGCCGCCACAACTGCCGCATCGTTTGCAAATAGATCAATATCGAAAACCTGCGCGTTCACCGATTCGTCTACGGGAGCATCGAGTTGCCATTGCCATGTCGTTCCCGGGGCAGGATGCCATATTTGGATTTGAGTTGATGATGTTGATGTTGAGGCCGCTTCAGTCTGGACCGGTAAGCGGGAGGCCGTTTCAGTTGTTGACGAGGCCCGTGTAGCGGATTCCGCCAACGGTCGGCATGAGGCGAGGGCGAGAAATAGGCTGAGAATCAAACAGCGTGTAGCCAATGTAGTGCGTTGCATCTAATCACCATCCTTTCAATTAAAAAACAATGGCGCACCTTTGCGATGCGCCATTGTAGCATACAGACTTGGTTGTGCTTTATGCGGTCGCTGACTCTTTGCGTTTAAACCAATTCTTCCATTCTTTGTTTTCCCATACAACCAGAATGGGTGAAGCGTTGAAGATGGATGAGTAGGTTCCGCTGAAGATGCCGACCAGCAGGATGATCACGAAGTGACGGATGGTGTCGCCGCCGAAGAGCGCCAGCGCAAAAAGTGTGAACATGACTGTGAGCTGGGTGTTGATCGAGCGGTCGAGCGTCTGGACGATGGAATGATTGACCATCTTCTCGTATTCGACGCGGCGGTAAATGTTGGCATTTTCGCGGATGCGGTCGAACACCACGATGGTATCATGAACGGAGAAACCGATGACGGTCAGGACTGCGGTCAGGAAGAGGGCGTCCGCTTCCCAGCCCAGGAAATAACCGAGCATGGCTTCCACGCCGAGTACGACGAAGACATCGTGGAGCATGGCGATAATGGCGGCTGTGCCGTATCGAATAGGATGCTCCACTTCGCGGAACGCATACCAGATGTAAAGCAGAATGGCAAGCGCGGCCGCTAGAATGGCGCCTCCGGCGGCGTTGGTGACTTCCGCGCCAATCGAGGCCGAGACGGACGTGAAGTTCAAGACAGTCACTTTGGACCCAAACTTGGATTCCATTTCGGCAACAAGCTTGCCTTTGGTGGCATCGTCCATTTGTTTGGAGCGGATCGAGAATGAATCTGTGCCGAGCGGCTGAATGACCGGATCGTTCAAAGGTTGTGCGGCAGTGGAGAATTGATTGTAGACGGTCTGCACGTCGCTGATCGAAGGACGCGTTCCTGCAAATTGAATTTCGAGCAGGGAACCGCCTTTGAAGTCAATGCCGAGGGCCAATGGGCCTTCCTTGGTGCTTGCCCAATGCAGGGCCATAAAGACGATACCCGGCACGATGACCAGCAGGGAGATCAGGAAGTAAAGATAGCGATTCTTGATGATGTTCATGATAGTGTTCTCCTACTCCTAAAGCCCAAACCAACGCGGGTGCTCGCCGAGTTTTAGGTTGTCGAGTACCAGATGCAGATAGGTGCGCGTCACGATGATGGCAGTGAAGAGCGAGACAACTACGCCAAGAGCAAGGTTGATCGAGAAGCCCTTTACCATGCTGGCGCCAAAGCTGTTGCCAAAAACGTACAGGATGAGACACGTAATCAGCGTGGATGAGTTTGAGTCTCGTATGGATGGCCAGGCGCGGCTCCAGCCAAGCTCAATGGCCTGGCTAAGTGTGCGGCCGGCGCGCAGTTCCTCTTTGAGACGTTCAAAGATCAGGACGTTTGCATCTACTGCCATACCTATACTCAAGATAAAACCGGCAATGCCAGGCAGCGACAATGTAATGGGAATCATCTTGAAAAGCATGAAGGAAACCAAGGCGTAGGTCACCAGGGCAAGGTCAGCGATGACGCCGGGCAGACGATAATAAAATGCCATGAACAGGATAACCACAGCCAGGCCGATTGCGCCCGCCGTCAGACTCTTGCGGACTGAATCTTCTCCAAGCGTTGCACCGACCGTTTGGCTTTCGACAACTTTTACAGGCACAGGCAGGGAGCCGTAGCGAAGTTGGACTGCCAGTGAGTTGGCTTCAGCAGATGTGAAACTACCCGTGATCGAGCCGTCTCCGCCTGTAATAGCGCTCTGGATAGACGGCGAGGAGATGACGCTCTTATCGAGAACGATAGCGAGAATTTTTCCAATGTGGGATGAAGTGTAATCTGCGAATAGTTGTGTGGAATTGGGTTTGAGCGTGAAGGAAATTTGATAGGTGCCGGGTTTCGAGCCTACCTGTACTCCAACTGTGCTTAATGCGGCTCCGGTCATAACAGTGTGGTAGACGGTTGGCGCGGGAGTTGGTGAGGCGGTGGACGTGGCCGTTGCGCTTGGCGTGGCAGTCGCCGCCGCAGGTGTCACTGTGGGTTGCGTGGTTGTTGAAGCCTGACCATAATCTGTTTGAACTTTTGTTCCGATCGTGAGTGGCGTGTCGCCGGCATCTATGAATTCAAGCAGGGCAGTCTGTTGCAAGGCGGCCACAACTTCTTCGGGGTTGCTGATACCGGGGAATTCGGCCACGATGCGGCAATTGCCTGCGGTTTGCATGGTGATCTCGCTGACGCCGAGCGCATTGGCGCGGTTCTGCAGAATGGTTCGAGTGGTTTCCAGGTCGGCCGCTTTTACTGATGCGCAATTGGCCACGTCGGCTTGAAGCAGGGTTTGAAGACCGCCGCGTAGATCAAGGCCCAGGCGAATATCGGTATTGCGGTTAACGAGAGTAGTATTGTTGAGGGGATTCTGGATCGTGATGTTCTTGCTAAGGTCCACCCATAGTGAAAAGGCGACCAGGACAACTATCATCACGATCAGCCAGTTGTTTCGGCTACGATTCATGGTTTACTCCGTCCAAAAAAATACCAGCTTTTGGCTGGCGCGGCGTGATTATACTATGAACGAGAGGAATCTGGTGCATCACGTTTAGATTCCTTTGGATTAGTTTTTGTGTTTCAGGAATTCGAGCACATTTTCCAGGACTTTGTCTGTGGTGAGGGCATCTGTTTCGATGAGCAAGTCGGCATGTTGATGGGCATGGCTAAGACGGCGTTGTTGTTCATCGTAATCGGCCTCTGTCCAGTTAAGTTTTCGGCGGCGGGTGGATACTTCAAATGATGCGTTTAGAAAAATCAGAACATCAGGATTGGTGATTTTTTGCCACATGGCCGGGACGTAGGAGTGTTCCTGCGCGATGTGTCGGCATTGAAAACCGATGCTTTTCAACCCCGCAATGAGCGTTGATTTACCGGCGCCGCATGGGCCGACAATACCGATCAGAAATCGTTTACTTCCAGGCTCATCCATTATCGTACATCAAATTGCCAAGTTGCTGCAGATCACCGTGTATGGCCAGCACTTCTCCGTTGTCGATTATCACGCTGTCCGTTGGGCATCTCTGTTCCATGTCAATAACCTGCTCCTTCATTTCATAATACAATTTTTCGACGACTCGAAATCTCAAATGCTCAGCCCAACCCAATTGGATTTTCTCATATCAAGAAATCGGCAGGCGAACAGACATGCGGCGCACATCGTCGCCGCGGCGCGCGGAAACTTTCAGGACGAGAACACTGATGTCGTCGGCTGGCCGCTCATCGTCCAGTTTGACCGCATAGGCAAGTAATTCGTCAGCCAGTTCTTGTGGCGTCGGATCCTGTTCTTCCTGCAAAGAGCGGATCGTCTCACAGACATCCATCGGCTGGCCGCGCCTTTCGCCTGCATGAGTTAAACCGTCGGTGTAAATGACAATGGTCAGTCCGGCTTCGAGTTCGATCTCTGTGATGACTGGGCGCACATCACGCGATGCGCCAAGCGGAACGCTTTCGGCGCTGAGACAATCGATCTGATTGCCGCGCGAGATAAAAATCGGTGCAGGATTGTTGCGCGTCAGGACGATCGTACCGCTGTGCAAGTCCACCGAAGCAATGTTGAGTGTGCAGATCACCTTGCCTTGTTTGTCGGTGTAAAGCGCATCTGACGCGGCGCGCGCCGCGGCGCCATCGCGCACACCTTCAGCCAGCAGGCCGATCACTTTACGGACAACCATCATCGAAACAGCTTTCGCACCGCGTCCCGAAGTTTGTCCGTCAGCCAACACAACCGAAAGCCCGCCGTTCGGACGTTCGACTACTTCCAGGGTGTCGCCGCTTTCGGAGATGGCATATTTGTTGATCTTGGCAACCGCGATCTGCACTTCCATGTTATTGATTCTACAACGTTTCGGGCTTGACGTCACTGCCTGATACACTTATAATCTGCCCGCTTCAATAGAAATCGTATGGACGGGCAATGGCCCGTCCGATGTATGTAAAGGAGAAAGTCATGACACCACATCCCAAGCGCAAACATTCCAAGGGCCGCCGCGATCGCCGTCGCGCCCATGATGCATTGCAAGGGCGCAATCTTGTGGCTTGCGCTAATTGCGGCTCGATGCGACTTCCGCACACGGTCTGCCCGAACTGCGGGCAGTACATGGGCCGCGAAGTGATCGAGATCAAGAAAGAAAAGCAAAACCCTGAGTAATTTGCAACGAGCCGTGACGAACACGGCTCGTTTGTGTTTATTTTGTCAAAGAACCTTGCGAAGGTTTTTATGCCTTCGCAAGGTTGATTTCTGAGGTGTTCTATGAAACTTGATTCCAAAACGACCGCTTTTGTATTTCCCGGGCAAGGCTCACAAACTGTGGGTATGGGGCGCGATCTCGCCGCGCAATTTCCAATTGCAAAGCAGACATTTGAAGAAGCCGACTCTCTTCTTGGCTTTGCTTTATCCAAAATCATGTGGGATGGGCCGGATACAGATTTGAACGACACGCTCAACACCCAGCCCGCGCTGTATGTGCATTCTCTCGCGGCTCAGCGAGTCTTCACGCATCTTTTCCTGGACCTCAAACCGGTCGCGCTGGCCGGACATTCCCTCGGCGAGTTGTCGGCTCTGGCCACGTCTGGAGCCTTATCTTTTTTCGATGGCCTGCGACTGGTTCGCACGCGCGGCGAGTTGATGAAAAAGGCTGGCGAGAAGAATCCCGGCAGCATGGCCGCTATTTTGAATCTCGATATTCCCGCGCTCGAAAAAGTCTGCGCGGAGGCCAGTAAGGAAGGCGAGTCTGTTCAAGTTGCAAACGATAATTGTCCGGGACAGGTTGTCATCTCCGGTGCGAAGGCTGCCGTCGAACGTGCGATGGCTGGCGCAAAAACTGCCGGAGCAAAACGCGCTTTGCCGCTGGCCGTTTCGATTGCGGCGCATTCTCAATTGATGGATTCCATTCAAGCGGAATGGAATGCCGCAGTTGACGCGGCAGTCATAAGTGCCCCATTGATTCCGGTGTTTGGAAATGTCCACGCGAAAGTCATGACAACCGCGGACGAATTGCGCGCCGACATCAAGGCGCAGATGCAATCGCGCGTGCGCTGGACGGAGTTAGTGCAGAAAATGATCGGAAACGGGATGCGGTCCTTCGTCGAGGTGGGAAGCGGGAGCGTTCTCATCGGGCTGATCCGCCGCATTGATTCTTCGACGGCGGGCTTCCCGCTAGGTAATCCCACCGATTTTTCTGCGCTGGAATAACGAGTATAATCACGGCGTGAGCAATTTGATTGACATCAACACCGTCAACGTTGCCGCGAAAATTGATGCGGTTCTGTTTGTGTAGGTGGTGAATGCCATCTGGTCAGGGTTATCCTGACCAGATTTATTTTTTGTAAAAGGAGAATCGGAATGAAGCTGAGCAAACTTGCCAGTGAAATCGCCGAGTCGCCGACCCTGGCGCTGAACGAAGAAGCGCGATTGTTGCGCGAGCGCGGGGAAGCGGTGATCCATTTGGGCATCGGCGAGCCAAAAAACAAAACGCCGATGGGCGCTATTTTATCGTCGGCGGCAAAGTTGACGAGTGGGGAAGTGAAATATACGCCAGCGGATGGTGTGCCTTCGTTGAAGAAGGCAATCATTCGTTATACCGAAGAGAATTATGACCGGC
>JAKBYW010000047.1:0-9069 GCA_021840275.1 Chloroflexota bacterium
AACTGGAAAAAGGGGCAAAGCTAAATTCCACGCCTCCGATACTCACAAATCAAATATTCCATGAGCAGAGCCGGACGTTAAAAAACAACAACTCCGAGAATTTCCCCACAAGGCCGATGTGAAATTCTTGGAGTTCTTCATGGATTACGGTTTCAACAACTTCGTAGATAAACAACTGGTAAAATCACCCTACTATGGCAAATGAATCCCTCGTCATCTACTCCATGAACAAAGTCGGGCGCATCGCGCAAAGCGCGCCCAACAAACAAATTCTGCGCGACATCTCGCTTGGCTTCTACTACGGCGCCAAGATCGACGTGCCCGGCCTTAACGGCGCGGGCAAGTCCACACTACTGCGCATCATGGCGGGCGTCGATCAGGACTACATCGGCACAAAGGCAACTAAAAGCAAAACTCCGAGACTTCGATCTCGGAGTTCTTAAATCTATTTTGCGTCTGTGAACTCTTGCCAATCCAACTCCAACTGACGAATGACCGCCCTCAACGTGCCAAGTTTCAAATCCTTTGCACCCCAATCAGGTAACGGAGCAATCTTTCCGTTCCTTGGATTATGCCAAACACGGTGTGATCCTGCTCCACGGCGCGGCAATTCTTCACAACCGAGCGCCTTGAGTTTCTTCGATGCTTCACGGTATTTCATACAGCCAACACGGTTTCAACCCAAAGTGGGGTGTTTTCCTTTGTGGCTTGCAAGGCAGGGGGTAAGGGGCGCTTTAAATCTTTCAATGCTTCCACAATCGCCGCAAGTGCATCGTTTGCATTTTGCAATGCATCCTGCACGGTTTCACCTTCGGTGATCAATTCAGGTAAAAGTGGACAGGTAACAACGTATCCGCCTTCGGGTTGCGGCTCCAGAACAAGAGGTAACTTGTAAATTTGACTCATGAATTTCTCCTGTTTTCTCTGTTCAGAGTATAGCACAGTCCTATTCTCCACTCTCTGATAAAATTCCCTCACTATGGCAAATGAATCCCTTGTAATCTACTCCATGAACAAAGTGGGACGACTCGTCCCCTCCAGCAACAAAATGATCCTGCGCGACATTTCGCTCGGCTTTTACTACGGCGCCAAGATTGGCGTGCTCGGACTTAACGGCGCGGGCAAGTCCACGTTACTACGCATCATGGCAGGCGTCGATAAAGACTACATCGGCGAAATCTCGCAATCCAAAGGCTACACTGTCGGTCTGCTCGAGCAGGAGCCAAAGCTCGATGAAACGAAAACCGTGATCGAGGTCGTGAAAGAAGCGGTCAAGCCCATCGTGGATATGCTGGCGCGCTTCGATGAGGTCAATGCCAAGTTCGCCCAGGCCGATGCCGACTTCGACGCCCTCGTCGCCGAGCAGTCCAAATTGCAGGAACAACTCGAAAAGCACGACGCCTGGAACCTCGACAGTCATCTGGAAGTGGCGATGGACGCGCTGCGCTGTCCGCCCGGGGATACGCCCGTCAAGGTCTGTTCGGGAGGGGAAAGGCGCCGCGTCGCTCTCACCCGCTTGCTGCTCACGGAACCCGATGTGCTCCTGCTCGACGAACCCACCAACCACCTCGACGCCGAATCCGTGGCGTGGCTCGAGCATCACCTGCGCGAATACAAAGGCACCGTTATCGCCGTCACGCATGACCGTTACTTTCTCGATAACGTCGCGGGCTGGATTCTCGAACTCGACCGCGGTTTTGGAATTCCGTATAAAGGCAACTACTCCGCGTGGCTCGAACAAAAAGAGACCCGCCTCGCGCAGGAGGAGAAAAGCGAAAGCCAGCGCCAAAAGACTCTCGCGCGCGAACTCGAATGGATTCGCATGTCGCCCAAGGCGCGTCAATCCAAAGGCAAGGCGCGCGTCACTTCCTATGAACAACTGTTGGGACAGGAAGCCGAGCAACGCCGCGAAGAATTGGAAATTTACATCCCGCCTGGTCCGCGCCTCGGTGACTTGGTTTTTGAATTTGATAAAGTGACAAAATCCTATGACGACCGCCTCATTCTCGACTCCTTTTCTGCTTCTGTTCCCCCAGGCAGTATCGTCGGGATAATTGGTCCGAACGGCGCAGGCAAGACCACGTTGTTGAAGATGATCACTGGCAAAGAGACTCCCGACAGCGGCACGATCAAGATCGGCGAGACTGTGAAGTTGGCTTATGCCGATCAATCACGCACACTTGATTCAGAGAAAACCGTCTACGAAGAAATCTCGCAAGGCGCAGACTTTTTGGAACTCGGCAAGCGCAAAGTCAACTCACGCGGCTATTGTTCCTCCTTCAACTTCATGGGCGCAGACCAGCAAAAGAAAGTCGGCGTGCTCTCTGGCGGTGAACGCAACCGTGTGCATCTCGCCAAAACATTAACCGAAGGCGCGAATGTTTTGCTATTGGATGAACCAACCAATGATTTGGATGTAAATACACTTCGAGCATTGGAAGAATCATTGGAGGAATTTGCAGGCGCCGCCATCGTCGTCAGCCATGACCGCTGGTTCCTCGACCGCATCTGCACCCACATCATTGCCTTCGAAGGCGAGTCCATTGCAAAGATGTACATCGGCAACTGGTCTGATTATGCGGCGTACATGGAAGAGAAGTTTGGGAAGGATATTACTCCGCATCGAGTGAAATATAGAACGTTGAAGAGATAATCATTGGTCGAGCAGGGTTGAGCGTTCTTTGCGAAACCCGTATCGAGACCACCACATGGAATAATAGGACAGAGGCAATGGCCTCTATATTTCGTTATTCCGTTTATGTTAAGAGACCACCGCGGCTTCAACAGAATAGATGGGCGGCAGGTAATCGGCCATCAATTCCCAACTATCACCGTTATCGCGGGAATAGAACAACTGGCCGGTATTCGTGCCGACATAAATTCCGGCATCTTCAAAACTATCCGTTGCCATTGCTTCGCGCAGGACTACCAGATGCGCTTTGTCAGGCAGACCCTTCGTCAACCGTTCCCACGATTCGCCTGCATCGCGACTGCGCCACACCGCGAACTTTCCGTCCACGCTCATGCGATATTCATCGCTTTCCTCAAGCGCGACATAAATCGTGCGCGGATCAGTTGGATGCACAGCAATCGGAAAGCCAAAGCGTGCCGGTAGTTTGCCATCGCCGATGTCGATCCAGTCTGCGCCCGCGTTGTCACTGCGATACACACCGCAATGGTTTTGCTGATAAAGTAAATTTGGATTGGATGGGTGCATGGCCATTTTGTGCACACACTGGCCGTATTCAGGAAATCTATTTGGCATGAAATCAGCGCGCACATTTTTATTGTAGGGCAACCAGGTCTGCCCGCCATCATCGGTGCGATAGCAGCCCGCGGCTGAGACGGCAATGTACATGCGTTTATCGTTCATCGGATCCAATAGAATGGTGTGTAGGCACAAACCGCCCGCACCGGGATTCCATTGACCGCGATGCGGATGATCGTAAAGCGTTTCATTCATTGTCCATGTTTCGCCGCGGTCTTTGGAGATGAAGAGTGAGGCAGGTTGCGCGCCTGCATACAAAACATTCGGTTCGCTGGCACGTCCGGGTGTAATGTTCCAGACCTGTATCATCTTCTCAGGTTTGTCTTTGACGCTTTCCCCCGCCTCGGAACGGAAGGCTTCATCCACCGTGCTGGCTGGTCTGCCAGACTTCGATGGGCGCGGAAGGACTGGAACTTGCTTGGCCTGTGTCCACGTTTTTCCAAAGTCATCCGAATAGTGTGTGGTTGGGCCGTAAACGAAATGACTCGTTGCCACGTGCAGACGCTGATCACGCGGATCCATCTGCATGTGCATCATATTCCAACTCTTGAACTGGATGTCACTGGTCTGCCATTTTTTCCGTCCAGCGTCACTGCTGAAAATGAAGCCGCCCTTTTTGGTTCCAACAAAGACCATTACCTTTTTAGTCATCGCAGTCTCCTTTCGCGAAAAGCCAGAATATATGTTCTAAAAATTATATCATAACCGTCCGAATTCAGCTTGGAGAATAGACAAGGAAAGGTCAAGAACCTGTCCCTTCGTGTTCAGATATGTTTTATCTTGATGTGTTCTTGCGCCCAGTGTTGGCTTGGCTGGCTGTATGCCTAAATCCCTACTTCTTTTCATCATCCCCAAGCGATGCAATGGCCCTCAGCAAGCCGATTACCAGGACGCCGAGCTTGAGTCCGTCGCCGGCAGTGAGGGAGATACCGTGCTCATCTTTGGATGCACGCCGGTTGAGAAGCACAGCCGCGATCATGCCGGTAATGGCGCCGATCAGGGCGCCGACAATTAGAGTTCTACTTCTATTTTGCATAATGACACTACTTCCTTTCCAGTGCTTTTGCAATGGCCGCCTTGATGACTGTGCCAAGTTCCTGTAACAGGAGCACGGGTTTATGCGCCACCCGGCTGATGTTCTTTGCACCGCCTTCAATGCGATAGAAAATTCTTTGCGCCTGGTATGAATATGGCGGGATGAGATTGGTCAGACGCAGCATGAGGTAGATCAATGCAACCAAGATGATCAGAAACATGAAACCCCCAATGAGCACGGGCAACAAAAGCCAGATGGTTGACATTGCTGCCCAGCGGCCGACCTCGCCATTGTCACGGAAAGTGGCAACGCTGGTCAGCACGATCACGGCGATGAAGATCAAAACTGTGAGCAGGATGGGCAGCAATATTTGTTGCCAGACCTGTTTGCGATGCGATTGATAAGACAGGTGGTCTTCCGAGCGGAGCGAGTGCGGGAGGGGCAGGGGAGATTTCATCCCTTTTATTTTAGCATGAAATAAAAAGACCCTGAAGCTTTATTCTGCATTCAGGGTCTTTTTGGCTTCAAGTCTATCTTCGATTTCTCAGGAAGGTTGGGATGTCGAGATCGTCGCTGTTGATGGTGGGCAGCGAGGCGGACTTGGAGTCAGGGGCCGGTTTTGAGAAGTCGGCGTTGACGCTGACCGATTCGCTGGAGCGGAAGAGAGAAGATGCCGAAACGGGAGCCGGTTTCTCGGTCCGGGTGGAGATGCGTTCGAGGGCGCGGCGCGGCATGCTGGAGCGTTCAAATCCGGTGGCGATGACCGTCACGCGCACTTCGTCGTTCATTTCAGGATCAATGACCGCGCCGAAGATCATGTTGACATCCGGATGCGCGGTCTCGCGAATGATGGCCGCGGCCTGGTTGACTTCGAACAGGGTCAGGTTGGTACCGCCGGTGACGTTGAATAGCACGCCGCGCGCGCCGTCAATGGTGATGTCGAGCAGTTGACTGGAGATGGCCTGTTCGGCGGCGTTCTTGGCGCGCTCATCACCGGAACCGCGACCGACGGCCATGAGCGCCGCGCCGCCTTCGGACATGATGGCGCGCACATCGGCGAAGTCGAGGTTGATCAGGCCCGGCACGGTGATGAGTTCGGAGATGCCTTGAATGCCCTGGCGCAGAACGTCATCCGCAAGACGGAAGGCATCCTGCAGGGAGGACTTTTTATCGGCGAGTTGGAGCAGACGGTCATTTGGAATTGAAATAAGCGTGTGGGCCTGCTCTTTCATCTTGACGATGCCTGCTTCGGCAGATTGTGCGCGGCGTCCGCCTTCGAAAGTAAATGGACGGGTCACAACGCCGATGGTCAGTGCGCCGCATTCTTTGGCGATCTGCGAGACCACGGGCGCCGCGCCGGTTCCGGTTCCACCGCCCATGCCTGCGGTGACAAAGACCATGTCGGCGCCTTTGAGCACGTTATAAAGTTCGTCTGAGGATTCTTCAGCGGCTTTGTATCCGATCTCAGGGTTGCCGCCCGTGCCGAGTCCGCGCGTGAGTTTATCGCCAAGGCGGACGCGGGTCGGGGCCTTCGATAAAGTGAGGGCTTGCGCGTCTGTATTGGCCGCGATAAATTCGACACCTTCAATGCCTTCTTCGATCATGCGGTTGACCGCGTTCTGTCCGCCGCCGCCCACACCGATCACTTTGATGCGGGCAAATGATTCTGCCTGTGCATGTTTGTTCGTTGATTCCATTTATTCCTCCGAGTCGATTCTTTGCGATAATGGTTTTTTTATCAGGAGAACATTGTGCAATTTTAACACTGTGCTCTCGATTTGAGGAGGGTAGAAATGACCATTTTCCTCACCTACTAAGGTAGTAGTCTCTTAAACCAATCTTTTACATTATCAAGATTCATACTTGTTTCTCCTTTCGGTCTTTGGCCTTTCCTGTATCGCTTGCTGGCTGATAAATCATTTTCGTGCATGGCGAACGCCCAGAATAAGAGTCCGACACTGGTGGAATAAGAGGGGGAGTTAAGACGATCCACCATGCCCTTTAAGTTTTCAGGCTGTGCGGTGCGGACCGGCATGGCGAGCACTTCATTTGCCACGCGCCGAATGCCGGGCAGGGCGCTCGTGCCGCCGGTCAGGATCATGCCAGCCGGAAGCAACCCGTCATAGCCTGAGCGTTTGATCTCCTGCATGATCAGCGAGAACATTTCTGCGGTGCGTTCCTCGATGATGTGCGCCAGGTCCTGACGATTGATGCGAACCGGATGATCTTCGCCGAATGGGCGGATGCTGAAATATTCCTCGGCTCCGATCTCGGACCGGACAGCGTGTCCCTGCTGCTTCTTGACATCCTCCGCCTGTGATATGGACAGCCGCAATCCGTGAGCGATATCCTGCGTCAGATGATTTCCGCCGACGGCCAGAACCATGGTATGCCAGACATCACCGTCCACATAAATTGCCAGGTCGGTTGTGCCGCCGCCGATATCGCAGACAGCTACGCCCATTTGTCTTTCCTGTTCCGTCAAAACAACTTCGCCGGATGCAAGCGGATTCAACACAAAGCCTTGAACATCCACACCCGCCGCGCCGACACATTGACGTAGATTCTCAACGGTCGCACCAGCGGCGGTGATGATATGCGCTTCAACTTCGAGACGATAGCCATGCATCCCGATCGGTTGCTTGATGCCTTCCTGTCCGTCCACGCTAAATCCGCGTTGGATAACATGCACGATCTCGCGATCGTGCGGGATGGCAACTGCACGGGCTTGATCCAAGGCGCGCGCCACATCCGACGCGTCGATGACTCCTCCCGGAACGGCCACTGCGCCGCGGCTGTTCACCGATGAAACGTGTGCGCCTGCCAAACTCACCAACGCAGAGGTGATCTCAAGTCCCGAAGTCTGCTCGGCTCTTTGCACCGAATTTGTGATGGCGCGCGTTGCGGCAGCCAGGTCAACGATCACGCCTTTGCGAATCCCATCCGAAGGCTCGATGCCCACGCCGATAATGCGTACGGACTTTTCGCCCTCCACGCGTCCAACCAACGTGCATACTTTGGTCGTGCCGACGTCAATGCCTACAACGATTTCTTCCATGTCAACGGCTCATTCTGTAATAAGGTGCGTTCACATATTGAACGCTGATGAATGCCGGAGTAATTCCGCGTGAAGTCAACGATGTTATCAGCGATTGATAAACCTGCAATTTCAAAGCCATATCTTTTGCATTGCTTCCGAAAAACACCTGCCAGCCGTGTCCATCGGACCAGCCCAAGCCATTGCGCGGATCATAGATCATCGCCGTGCCCGACGGGACACTGGCCGCCAGAGTCTTGATGGCTTTGAGCATGTCCATCGAAAGATAAGGGATGGGGGACAACGCGTCATTCGTGGACGGCAGGCCGGGCGCGGGCGCGGCCAGCGCGGTTACGCTGATGAGGTTATCTGCCACACCGCGCGGACGGAAGGCGACTCCGCTGGCGTCGATCCATGTGTAGCCGCCATTTTGCTGCCACAGGATGATCGGCTGTCGCTCCACAACGTTAACGGTCATTGTGTTCGGCAGGCTGATGGCTACTTTAACGGAAGCCAGCTCGGGGTAGTTGATGCGTAAACGCGATTCCAAATCCGTGGGCAAAAGCGTGAAGATCGATTGTCCGGCAGGGTTTAGCACACTATTGATCTCGTCGGCGCTGACGCGTTGGTTGCCCGTTACATTAGCGGCGACCACGCGGAAGGTCGGAAGAGTCCAGGCGAGATAAATCGCCGCGCCCAGCAAAAGACTCATGAAGAATGAAAGCAGACGCCAGCCAACTTCAAAATGCGGCATGACGATGCTGGGCATGTAAACTTGAATGCCCGGCATGGAGAAGGCGGCCTGGAAGCGGCGGCGTGTGCTGGGCCTCGCCATCCGTTTCACCGGCGCGGCGTTGCGCGATGTGACCATTGGTAACGGGCGCGCGCTGCGTAACGCGGATTGCGTCTGACGTTTTTGTGAATCCTGTCGGCGGCGCAATCGGATCTGTTCGGCGCGGCTTAGTTCGCGTTTCTCACTCATGCTGGCTCCGGAAAGTGTGTGACGTGTGGTCGCGTTCAACTTTGCGTTCCAACGCTAATTCGATCAGGCGCTCCACCAGTTGCGGATAACTCATGCCGCTGGCTTCCCACAATTTTGGATACATGCTGATCTTGGTGAAACCGGGGATGGTGTTGAGTTCATTGAGCAACACTTCACCCGAATCTTTATCAATGAAAAAGTCGGCACGTGCCATGCCTGCACCGTCAATGGCTTTGAAGGCACGCACCGCGATGTCTTGAATGCGTGAGACTATCTCGGCGGGCAGGGGAGCGGGAATGAGCAGACCGGATGTGCCATCAATATATTTTGATTCATACGAATAAAATTCGCGGCTCGGTAAAACTTCGCCGGGCACAGACGCTATCGGATTATCATTACCTAACACGCTGACTTCGATCTCGCGTGGATTAGCAATGCCGCGCTCGACGAGCACGCGGCGATCATATAACGCGGCTTCCATCAGTCCTTCGCCCAAGTCGCCACGTGTGCGGCACTTGGTCACGCCGACCGATGAGCCGAGATTAGCAGGCTTGGTAAAGATCGGGTAAGCGCCGACCTTCTCTGCTTTTTCGATCACCGCGTTCATATCCTTCTTGATCTCAGAGCGCAGCACGATGATCGACTCGACCAGGGGAATATTGTTGGAGCGCATCACATCCTTGAACACGCCCTTGTCCATGCCCACGGATGAACCGAGCACGCCTGCGCCGACGTAAGCCGCGTCA
>JAKBYW010000048.1:0-9048 GCA_021840275.1 Chloroflexota bacterium
TATCAAGATCATGGGTTTCGACAAGGAACTGGTCGGCCAGACCGCGGCAGATATCCGTAATGTGCGCCCGCCTGAACCTTATCACGGTAAGGGTCTGCGGTATCTGGGCGAACACATTCGCCGTAAAGCTGGCAAGGCCGGGAAAGGAGCCAAGTAAGCCATGGCTGTTAATAATCGTTCTGAAGCTCGCGTCCGCCGCCACAAACGCGTACGCAAGAATCTCTCCGGGAGCGCTCAACGCCCGCGTCTGGCAGTCTTCCGTAGTGTAACGGATATCTATGCCCAGGTCATTGATGATGCGGCGGGGCACACCCTCGTTTCCGCTTCTTCAATTGATAAGGATTTGCGTGAAAAAGTAAAGGGCCTTAAGAAATCAGAACAGGCGAAAGTGGTTGGCAAGGCCGTGGCGGAACGCGCCAAGAGCAAAGGTATATCAGCAGTTGTTTTCGACCGCGGCGGCTTCAAATATATGGGACGCGTCAAAGCGCTCGCTGACGGCGCGCGTGATGGCGGCCTGCAGTTCTAGGCCTTAGTGGAGTTTGATATGGCAGACGTTCAAAATACTGGCAAGCAAGAACAATACGAACAGCAGGATGCATTCGAAGAGCGCGTGATCGAGATTGCCCGCGTTGCAAAAGTGGTCAAGGGCGGCCGCCGCTTCCGCTTTCGCGTCACCGTTGTAGTGGGTGACCGCAAAGGCATGATCGGCATGGGCAGTGGCAAGGCCAATGCGGTGCCGGATGCAATGCGCAAGGCTTCCGAGCGTGCGCGCAAGAATTTACGCGCGGTCAATTTGGCCGGGACCACCATCCCGCACGAATCTCTCGGGCGAGTGGGCGGGGCGCGCGTTTTCCTGAAACCTGCCTCACCCGGAACGGGCGTGATCGCGGCAGGCGGCGTGCGCGCCGTGCTCGAAGTGGCGGGCGTGCGCGACATCCTAACCAAGTCTATGGGCTCGGCTAATGTATTGAATGTAGTGATGGCAACTTTCGCGGCTTTGGATGGGTTGAAGTCCGTTCAACAGGAAGCAGCCCGACGCGGCAAGAAGGTTGAAGAGTTGCTGCCGTTCTGGGAGCGGAGGAAGCAACATGCTTAAGAAAGAAACTTCCGGCAAGGTCCTGCGCGTGACGCTGGTCCGCAGTGCGATCGGTTTTACCAAGGACCAGAAAGCTACTGTGAAGGCGCTCGGTCTGCACCGTTTACATCAAACTGTCGAACACAAGGATACTCCTGCTTTGCGCGGGATGTTAACCAAAGTCATCCATCTTTTGAAGATCGAAGAGTAGGTTCAGATGAAATTAAACGATCTTGTGCCCAACGAGGGCTCCAAAAAGAATCGCAAACGCGTCGGGCGCGGTATTTCGGCCGGTCAGGGTAAAACTGCCGGACGAGGCACCAAGGGCGCGGGCGCTCGCTCCGGCGAAGGCGGACGTCTTTATCGTCAGGGCGGCAACCTGCCGTTCTATCGCCGCCTGCCGTTTATACGCGGTGAAGGTTTCACCCCGCCGAATCAACAGTCATTTAACGAAATCAACCTCGATCAGTTGTCCGAGGCATTTAAGGCTGGGGCTGATGTGAATCTGGAATCGCTTCAAGCAGCGCATTTGCTTCGGGATCCGAAAAGCCCGGTCAAAGTCCTGGGACGAGGCGAGATTAAAGTCGCGCTCAAGGTAAAAGTCCATCGTATCAGCGCAGGCGCCAAGTCGAAGATCGAAGCGGCTGGTGGTTCTGTCGAAGTGATCGAGTAATCGGGTCCGAGGAGATTTCTAATGAAATCGTGGTTTTCGGGTTGGCGCTTTATTTGGAAGTCGGAAGACATCCGGCGTAAGTTGCTGATCACCCTGGGGTTGTTGGTGCTTTATCGTGTTGCCGCTAATGTGGTTGCCCCGGGTGTGGATCATGCTACCTTGACTGCTTTCCGCAACGGCGGAACAGCCTCAGGCGGCTTCCTTAGTTTTCTTGACCTGCTGTCGGGAGGCACGGTTTCCAACTTCTCCCTGCTTTCGATGGGTGTATATCCTTACATTACTGCCCAGATCATTTTGCAGTTGCTGATCCCGATCATTCCCGCGCTTCAACGGCGCATGAACGATGATCCGCGTGAAGGACGCCAGTGGATGGATCGCTGGACATATTATCTGTCCCTTCCGATGGCTGCGCTTTCCGCGATCGGTCAGATCAACATTTTTAATTCCCTTTCCACTCAGGCGCTGGGTAAGCAAATTCTTCCATTTGGGTTTTCGGGAGATCTCCTGCTTCCATCTGTGACTGTTCTGACGGCAATGACCGCCGGAACGATGTTCGCCATTTGGCTGGGCGAGTTGATCTCGGAATACGGCATTCGTGGTCAGGGTCTTTCCCTGGTGATCTTTGCGGGAATCGTGGCGCGCATGCCTGCCAACCTGGCATCCTTATTGGCTGATCCATCAACTTTCTGGTTCATGTTGGTTTTCACCATTATTGTGATCGTGGCAGTCGTTTTTGCCATTGTTTATGTCCAGCAGGGACGTCGTAATGTTCCGGTCATGTATCCGGGCCGACGCATGGGAAGCCGCATGTCCATGCCGGTTAAGGGCACTCTCCCGCTGATGGTTAATCTGGCGGGCATGATCCCGTTGATCTTCGCCAGCGCACTTCTGCAATTCCCGGCCATCATTGCCAGCTATTTCACCAGTTCGAATACTGCATGGGTGAAGTCTTTTGCTCTTTCAGTTCAAAGCACATTAGGCGGAACTGGCACTAATAATTGGGTTTACTGGTTGCTATATTTCCTGATGGTTGTCTCGTTTACTTTCTTCTACACATCCGTTCTGTTTGAACAACAGAATTATGGCGATAACCTGAAGAAGGTCGGCGCGCAAATCCCCGGCGTGCATCCCGGCGAAGCTACCCAGAAATACCTCAATAAAGTTCAACAGCGTATCACCTTACCAGGGGCGCTCTTTCTGGGTCTGGTTGCTGCCTTGCCATTCTTTCTGAGCCGCTTATTGTCCCTGTTCAATATTGGACAGGCATCCTCTTCAGGTCTGTTCCTTGTCTCATCGGCAGGTTTGCTGATTGTGGTCGGTGTTGTGCGCGATATTTTCCTTAACATCGAAGCCGAGTTGAAACTTCACGGATATCAGGAATCACTTCTCGTTCGATAATAAATATCAGGAGCGAAGATGGCGCCCTACATCGTTCTGCTCGGCCCTCCCGGAGTTGGTAAAGGCACGCAGGCCAATATTCTGGCTGAAAAAACTGGACTGGCTCATATTTCCTCTGGAGACCTTTTTAGAGAGAACATTAAGAACGAAACGGATCTTGGAAAACTCGCCAAATCTTTTATTGATAAGGGTGAGTTGGTTCCTGACGATGTGACCATCGCTATGATCAAGGAGCGCCTCGCTCGCCCAGACTGTAAGGCGGGCGCCATTTTAGACGGCTTTCCCCGCACCCCGATACAAGCGGGCGCATTGCAGAAGATGCTGGCCGATTTCAAAGGTGATGTGGATGTTGTCCCTTTTATCAGCGCCGCGCCGGAAGTCCTGATCGAGCGCCTAAGCGGACGATGGACATGCCGCGCGCAGGGGCACATCTATCACCAAAAGTTTAATCCGCCCGCAGTCGCCGGTAAATGCGATGTGGACGGTTCCGAACTCTATCAACGCGATGACGATAAGGTCGAAACGGTTGCCCGGCGTATCAAGGTCTATCTTGAGCAGACGATGCCGCTGGTCGAATATTATCGCTCGCAAAAAAAATTAGTTGAAATTGACGGCACACAACCGATCGAGCTTGTCACGGATGCGTTGCTGTCTGAGATCAAGAAGTAGTTAATTATGAATTTTGGACGCCAGGTAAATGTTAAGACCAGTGAAGAACTTCAGACCATGCGCGCCTCGGGACGCATCAACGCCGAGGTCCTGGCGACCGTTAAAAATTTGATACAACCCGGCGTTTCAACAGCCGACCTCAACGCGGCTGCTGAGGAAGTGCTGAAGAAACACGGATGTTATTCGCCCTTCAAAGGATACAGTAAGCCGCCCTTCCCGGCATCGATCTGTACCAGTGTTAATGAAGAAATGGTTCATGGTATCCCCAGCAAGAAGCGCATTCTTCGCGAAGGAGATATTATCTCTGTAGATAGCGGCACGGTGTTCCAGGGCTTTGTGTCTGACTCAGCCTTCACGGCCGGGGTAGGGGAGATTTCTGAAGAGGCCAGGCGCCTTCTTGAAATCACCGAAGGCGCGTTGTACGCAGCAATCGATAGGATGCGCGTTGGCAACCACACAGGCGATATCTCGGCTGCGATACAAGATTACGTCGAGGATCGTGGCCTTCACGTTACGCGTGAATATACCAGCCATGGCGTTGGACGGCAGATGCACGAAGGGCCCATGGTGCCGAATTTCGGTTCCGCGGGAACCGGCCTGCCTCTTCGTCCGGGAATGACCATCGCAATCGAGCCTATGGTTTTGATCGGGACGCATGAAACCCGCGTCCTGCGTGACCGGTGGACGGTAATCTCGGCAGACAAGTCATTGACGGCTCACTTCGAGCATTCAGTGGCCGTCACCGAAGGAGACCCCCTTATCCTGACTGTCCCATGATGATTTGTCTGGAGATGCTGTTTTCACTGGACGGAACAAGCAACAACCTGTATAATACTGCGTCTTTGGTTGCACCAAGTAAGTAAGGAGTAGTTATCATGAAAGTATCACCTTCGGTTCGCAAGCGATGTGCCAAGTGCCGTATTGTTCGGCGCAAGGGGACGGTCTATATCATTTGCGAAAATCCAAAACATAAACAGCGACAGGGTTAGTATCAGCTATGGCGAGAATTGAAGGCGTTGACCTGCCCCGCAATAAGCGGGCTGAAGTGGGCTTGACCTATTTGTTTGGCGTCGGCCCGACGCGTTCGCGTGAAATTTTGGCCGCGACCAAAGTCAGTCCTGATACCCGTATCAAGGACCTGACCGAGGCCGAGGTCGCCGCGATCCGCGAATTTGTATCGAAGAACTATAAAGTGGAAGGCGATCTGCGCCGTGAACAGCAGATGAACATTAAGCGCCTGATTGAAATCGGCTCTTATCGTGGTCTGCGTCATCGTCGCAACCTGCCGGTCCGTGGACAGCGCACCCGCACCAATTCGCGTACCCGCAAAGGTACCAAGAAAACCGTTGCCGGGCGCGGACGCCGCCGCGGCGCGAAGAAGTAATTCAGGAGTTGATGTAATATGGCTCAAAGTGTACGCTCCGCGCGCCGCGCGACCGGCGCCAAGAAAGGAAAGCGCAATCTGTCCTCCGGGCAGGTACATATTTTTGCGTCTTTCAATAATACGATCGTGACGGTCACAGATTCCGAGGGCAACACGGTTTCCTGGGGTTCTGCCGGTTCGGCTGGCTTCAAGGGTTCCCGCAAGAGTACCCCGTTCGCTGCTCGCCTGGCCGCAGAACAGGCCCTCAAGGCTGCCCAAACCCTCGGGATTCAGGAAGTGGACTTGTTCATCAAAGGTCCTGGTCCCGGACGCGAGAATGCGATCCGAGCAGTTCAATCCATGGGATTAAAAGTCCGCTCCATTTCCGATATCACGCCGGTTCCGCATAACGGCTGTCGGCCTCCTAAAAAGCGCCGCGTGTAATTAATTGTGAGGTAGTAGATATATGGCAAAAACACTTAGCCCGGTTTGTAAACTGTGCCGGCGTGAAGGCGAAAAATTATACTTAAAGGGCGAACGCTGTTTCACTGCGAAATGTGCGTTCGAGAAGCGCAGCTATCCCCCAGGCCAGCATGGTAAAACAGCCAGCAGAGGTGGCAATGCCTCCCGTACTGGTCAGTCGGACTTTGCCCGCCAGTTGCGCGCCAAACAAAAAGCCCGCCGTATTTATGGTGTGTTGGAGCGTCAGTTTCGCCGCTATTACGAAACGGCTCTCGGTCGCCGCGGGTTGACCGGCCTGAATCTTCTTCAGATTCTTGAATCCCGTCTTGACAATGTTGTCTTCCGTATGGGATTTGCATCCAGCCGTTCGCAGGCACGCCTGCTCGTGACGCACGGACATTTCACCGTCAACGGACGCCGCAACGATGTCCCTTCCACACTCTTGAAGGAAGGCGATGAAATCGCCATTCGTGAAGGCTCCACCAAGCTGACGTATTTCAAAGAGCTACCCGCCTATTTTGAAAAGCGCACCTCTCCCGCCTGGATTAATCGCGATGCCCAGAAAATGGCTGGATCGGTTTCCCGATTCCCGGAGCGTATGGAGATTGAGGGCACGCTGAACGAACAGCTTATTATCGAGTATTATTCTCGCCGTTAGTTCTTTGGCCGCGTTGTGATGATGGGGCGCGCAAACCAATCCCATCCTCCATACGCTTTCTTCTTTTGAAAGGGAGAGTGAACCGTGACGGGTATTTCAAACATGGTCATGCCGAAGATCGAGCGCGAAGCTGAAGCTCGGAATTACGGCAAATTTATCATCAGCCCCTTGGAGCGCGGTTACGGCGCGACATTGGGAAATACGTTACGACGCGTTTTGCTGTCGTCGCTTGAAGGCGCAGCAGTTACATCTATTCGCATCGGAGATGTGTTGCATGAATTCAGCGACATTCCCGGTGTGCGCGAGGATGTGATTCAGTTAACTTTACAGATCAAACAGATCCGCCTCAAGCTGGATGGCGTGGATAGCACTCGCATGAATTTACAGGTGCGCGGCGAAGGTACGGTTACCGCCGCTGACATTGTTCCATCCGCCGAAGTGGAAATTGTCAACCCCGATCTTTATTTATTCACTGTGGATAATTCCAAGACCAAACTTGATATTGAGTTCACCGTCGAGCGCGGCCGAGGATATTCTCCGGCGAATGAACGAAGCGGGCATGCGCCCATCGGTGAACTTCCGGTGGATGCCATTTACAGCCCGGTCAAGCGCGTTAATTGGGAAGTGACATCGGCTCGCGTTGGACAAAGCACTGGCTACGACAAACTGACACTTGAGATTTGGACCGACGGCACGATCTCTCCTGAACGCGCTTTAAGCACCTCTGCCAAACTGATCATTGACCACCTGCGTTTCATTGCCGGAGTCAATGAAGAAATTTTGACGGTCGTGGCTGAGCGCGAAGCGGGCGGAAGCCGACTCTCCAGCGAAATGGCCGAGACGCCGGTCGAGGCTCTTGACCTTTCTGTGCGCGTCTTCAACTCGCTCAAGCGCACGGGCATTACGAATGTCGGCGATGTGCTCGACCTGCTCGAAAAAGGCGAGACTGCAGTGATGTCCATCCGCAATTTTGGCGAGAAGAGTCTCGATGAATTGCGCCAGAAGATGCAGGAAAAGGGCTTCTTGAAAGACGAAACGAAAACCCCGGAGTAATTGAGAGATGCGACATAATGTAGCAGGATATAAACTTGGCCGAAGCAAGGGCGCGCGTATTGCTTTACGACGCAACTTGATCAAGCAATTCTTCACCCACGAACGGATCCAGACCACCAAGGCCAAAGCGGCCGCCATTCGCGGTGAAGCTGAACACATCATCACCATTGCGCGCAACAGCGCCAACGGCAGCGACTCGGAAAAAGTAGCGGCGCGCCGTCTGGTGATTTCCAAGCTTGGCGATAACCAGCTTATCAAGCGCCTGTTTGATGAGATCGCTCCGCGCTTTGCAACTCGCCCCGGTGGTTACACACGTGTGACGAGACTTGGCCCACGCTCTGGCGACTCGGCTGAGATGGTGATCCTTGAATTGGTGGAAGAGTAAGAAGTTTTGGCAATTAGTTCTTAGCTAAAGGCTGATTGCTGAAAGCTAAGCGCTAACATGGCACGTTACAAACTCATCCTTGCTTACGACGGCACAGCCTTTGCCGGAAGCCAGCGGCAGGCGAAACATCGGACGGTGCAGGGCGAACTCGAAACAGCCTTGCGCGGACTCGGTTGGTCCGGTCGCCCTGTGACATTGGCCGGGCGCACCGATACAGGCGTCCACGCCTCGGGACAGGTGGCCTCGTTCGACCTCGAATGGGTGCACAGCCTCGATAAGTTGCGAGACGCCCTGAACGCCGGTTTGCCCGCTGACATAGCCGCCAGCAAAGTCGAAATCGTGGACACAAATTTTCATCCGCGTTTCGATGCGACCTCACGCCGCTATCGTTACCGATTGTTTTGCAGAAACGTTCGTGACCCATTGCGGGCGAAACTTGCCTGGCGGGTCTGGCCTGCAGTCAATGGCGATGCGCTCGATGAAATCGCCAAAGTTTTTTTAGGCCAACATGATTTTGCGGCCTTCGGCTCGCCTCCACGCGAAGAAAGCTCGACGACGCGGACGGTGATGTCCTCAGAGTGGAAAAAAGTCGAAGACGAGTGGCAGTTCCAAGTCCGGGCTGATGCGTTTTTATATCGCATGGTGCGTAGACTGGTCTACGTCCAGGTGGCTGTCGCGCAAGGAAGATGTTCTAAAGAGACTGTGGTCAAAGCTCTGGAAAAACCGCAGTTCAAAGTGGTAGGAGCAAGCCTTACCAAAAATGAGATCCCTGCGGGGTTAGCACCCGCACATGGATTGACTCTCATCGAAGTCACCTATTGAGTCGTCCGAGTAAATAAGACGGAGAACCTAAGTGTACAAAAGTTACTATCCGAAATCCAGCGAAATTGATCGCAAATGGTTCGTGGTGGATGCTGACGGCCAGATTCTGGGCCGCTTGGCGACGCGCATTGCCCACATTTTGCTGGGCAAGCATAAGCCAACTTTTACACCCGGCGTGGAAATGGGTGATTATGTGGTGGTTGTCAATGCCGAGCGCGTGACTGCGACCGGCACCAAAACCAGTTCGAAGATGGACACCAAGACCTACAACCATCATTCGGGCTACCCCGGCGGTTTGAAGACCGTCACCCTGGGCGACCAGTTGCAGCGTCATCCTGAGCGCGTGTTGCAGGCCGCTGTGTGGGGCATGTTGCCGCATAACAAGATGGGCCGCGCTTTGCTCAAGCGTTTGAAGGTTTATACCGGGCCAAATCATCCGCACGGTATTCAAAACCCCGAGCAGATGAAGTAGAAAGGAAAGAGAACTCAT
>JAKBYW010000049.1:0-8975 GCA_021840275.1 Chloroflexota bacterium
TGGCACTGTTCAGGCGGTATAATTCGCAGACGTTTTGCGAAAAGCAATCCATCGACACCTGAGTTCGATCAATGTCTCTCATTTCTGTTTCCTCCATCTCCAAATCCTACGGCCCGACTGACATTTTCAGCGGGCTGTCTTTCAGCGTATCCAAAGGCGCGCGTATGGCGCTGGTTGGACCGAACGGCGTCGGCAAGACAACGCTCCTGCGCATCCTCGTCGGCGTGGACGAAGCCACATCGGGAACGGTCAGCCGCTCACGGGGAGTCCGGATCGGGTACTTGTCGCAGGAAGCGGATTTCGAAATGGAAGGCACGCTGTGGGACGCCTGTCATTCCGTCTTCGATGAGTTGATCCAGAAGCAGGAGGAACTTCACAAGCTCGAAAGTCAAATGGCGATGCACGCCGATGAAGTGATGGAGCGTTATGGAAACCTGCAGGAGGATTTCGAGCGGCACGGCGGATACACATACATCACGCGTATCAAGCAGGTGCTGACCGGCCTGGGCTTCGACGCGGCGGATTACACTTTATCGCTCGATCATCTTTCAGGCGGACAGCGTACGCGCGCCTTCCTTGCGCGCCTGCTGCTCTCAGACCCAGATCTGTTGTTGCTCGATGAACCCACCAATCATCTCGACATCGCGGCGGTCGAATGGCTTGAAGGTTATCTCAGTCAGTGGGACGGCGCGGCGGTCATCGTTTCGCATGATCGTTATTTTCTCGACAAGGCTTGTAATGCGATTCTCGAATTGCATCCCGGCGCGTTCGAGATTTATCACGGAAATTATTCTGCCTATCTGCGCCAGCGGCAGGAACGCGCCGACCGCCGTCAGGAAGTTTTTGATTCTGAAAAAGAAAAGTTAATCAAAGACCTTGAGTACATCAAAAAAAATATTGCGGGCCAAAATGTGCAACAGGCCAAAGGCAAGTTGCGACGCCTGACGCGCGTGGTGCAGGCCATCGAGCAGGTCGGCATGGACGCCGTGCTTAACAGCAACTGGTCGCAGCTGGATGTCGAAACCACCACCAGCCCGTTCAGCGTCGAAGAAGCGCAGAAGCGCGTCAACTCGCTGCGTTCGCCCGTCCGCACTTTGCCGCATTTGCATTTGAAACTTGGCTCGCAAAAACGTTCGGGCGATCTCGTCCTTCGCACAAGGGATTTGCAAGTTGGATATCCCGGCAAGCTGCTTTTTTCTGCGCCGGATCTCGAACTGCGACGCACCGATTGCGCGGCCTTGATCGGACCCAACGGCGCGGGCAAGACAACTTTGCTGAAGACCATCCTCGGTCAGATCGGACCGTTAGCGGGTGAGGTGATTCTGGGAGCCAGTCTGCACGTCGGCTATTTCGCGCAAGCTCACGAAGGCCTCGACCCGAACAAGACTCTGATCGAAGAGATCGACTCGGTTGTGCCGAACTGGCTGCCGGGTCAGATCCGCGAGTATCTCGGCAAATATCTTTTCAGCGGCGACGACGCTTATAAAAAAGTCGAAGTTCTCTCCGGCGGCGAGCGCGGACGTTTGGCTTTGGCCAAACTTGCTTTGCAGGATACAAATTTGCTTTTACTGGATGAACCGACCAATCATCTTGATATTCCCTCACAGGAAGTTTTGGAAGCCGTGCTGGATGATTATGCAGGCACGATCCTGCTGGTGACTCATGACCGCTATTTGATCGACGCGCTTGGCACGCAGATCTGGGAAGTCGAGCCGGACGAGTCGCGCATGATCGCCTTCAAGGGTACGTATTCGCAGATGCGGGATGAAAGAGAAAAAGAAGCGACGAGATTGGCAGCGACCCCCGATTCTCAAATCCCGATTCCCCAAAAACTCTTCGACAAAGCTCAGGGCAGGCGCAAATCGCAAAACGCAGGGACGAAAGATGAAAGAAGAAAGCTGGCGCATTTACAGCAACTAGAAAATAAGATCGCTGCTCTCGAAGCACAACTGGCCGAACTCGGCGCGCAATTGGAAAATCCGCCTGCGGACGCGGCCGAGGTCACGCGGCTGGGGAAAGAGTATGAGTCCACGCAACGTGAGATGGATGAGAAGCTGGCGGAGTGGGAAACATTACAAACATGAGCGGGGTATAATTTGCGTATGCCCACTGTCAAAGTCATTGGCCGTTATCGCTTTTACCTTTTCGGCAAAGAAATAATGAACAGCCTAAAAACACATAGCCCAACATCTGTGCTCGCAGTGAATGTCCGTTTTATAGAGGACGCCATGTTGGTCAGTTTATCTGATGGACGCGAAGTGTCTGTTCCATTGGAATGGTTTCCGCACCTGCGTAATGCGACTCCTGAACAACGCAATAAATGGCGATTGATTGCGCGTGGAATTGGTATGCACTGGGAAGAAATAGACGAAGATATTGCTGTAACAACGTTGTTGCGGATGTAGCAAGCAGGGCGCGCTTGGGGCAGGAGTACGAGTCCACGCAACGGGAGATGGATGAGAAGCTGGCAGAGTGGGAAAAGATGCAGGGATAACATTTGCTATAATTGAACAAAGGAGTTCCAGTGATTTACATCATCCGTGACCGCGCGACACCTGAACAAATCCAAGACATGCTTCAAATGCTTCAGACTTATATCAAGTTGGCAGTTGATATCGAACGCGGCATTTTAGCAGGCGGCGGAGCCATGCACGCCGATTGTGAGGCGGTTTTATTGGAAGACAGAAGTCAGCAGGAGTTTATTTGGGGAGCGGACTGGAATCCATCCACTCAACAAGTGACATTTGAATCCCTTATCAACATTCGTCCGCGGCAGAATAATCCATCAATGGAAATCCTTGATCCAATTATTCGCAAACAGGTCGCGGAGATTACGATCAAACGGTTAGGCGGCGTATGAAAGACTGGACTCAGATTCGGGAGAGATACTTGCGCGATGATTTGCCCATTCGCTTGGGTGGGTTAGCGGCGAACTTGAGTCGCATTAAGTCGTTTTCTGCCAACGAAAATAGCCGCGAAGCTGTCGAAAGCCTGATTGATGAAAGCAAGATGTTCATCGAATGGACAGCCGCCCAGACAGAAATCAATACTGCTGAAAAGCTGGTGGAGCTACAAATTCAATTGGCGCTCTGGCAGCTACAATGGTTTAAAATTTGGCCCGATACATCCAGGCGCGCTCAGGTTGCCAAAGAGTCAAGTTTATGGTCGAAACAAGTGCTTGAATTGTCGGGGCTGCTGAAATAACGCGCTTGGGGCAGGAGTACGAGTCCATCCAACGGGAGATAGAAAAAGTATCCAGCTTTTGAACTTATCTTTTAATGTTAATAATCCCAGAAGTGCTACACTAATTTCAGGAAAGCAATACTTACCTTCCTGATACAAAATCAACAAAAAAGCCTTGTGGGAGGGACGCATGTCTTGGCAAACTCAATTGAGGGGTGACTCTGTTTCGTGGTTGCTGGAAACTGAAAATCCTGGCGTCCGTTATCTGGCGATGCGTGATCTGCTGGAGCTTCCCGACGACGATGCCGAGATGAAATCGGCGCGAAAGAAGGCGCATAAAGAGGGGCCAATTGCAGATGTTCTTTCCCACATGGAAAAGGAGGGATATTGGGTCAAGACCGGGCCGGGATATAACCCAAAGTACAGATCAACAGTTTGGTCAATCATTTTGCTGGCCCAGCTCGGCGCGTTAGCCAATGAAGACAAACGGATCGATCAGGGTTGTAAATACCTGCTGGATCATTTGGCTGAAGGCGGTCAATTCACGGCCATCACCTCTGGCGCCCCGTCTGGAGCTATAGATTGTTTGCAAGGCAATCTTTGCTGGGCGTTGATGGAAATGGGTTACGACGATCCGCGCTTGAAAAAAGCCTACGAATGGATGGCGCGCACAGTTACCGGGGATGGCATTGCACCAATGGAAGACAAGGATGCACCTGTCCGCTATTATGCGTACAAGTGCGGACCAAACTTCGCCTGCGGCGTGAATGACAAACTTCCCTGCGCATGGGGCGCGGTCAAAGTCATGCTGGCCTTCGGCAAATGGCCTGTTGCGAGAAGAAGTCCATTGATCAAGAAGGCCATCAAACAAGGTGCAGATTTTTTCTTCAGTATCGATCCTGCGACGGCAAAATATCCAACAAGGGATAAAAGCGGTAAACCAAGCCGCGATTGGTGGAAGTTTGGATTCCCCGTATTCTATATTACCGACTTATTGCAGCTCGCCGAAGCTCTCGTGAGTTTGGGCTACGGAGACGATCCCCGGTTGGGGAATATACTAAACATCATCCGTGAAAAACAAAACGCTCGCGGGCAATGGCCGATGGAATTCGATTACACTGGGAAAACATGGATTGATTTTGGCAAAAAGAAACAGCCGAACAAATGGGTTACGCTTCGAGCATTAAGAGTTTTGAAAGCAATTGCCTAAAGTGTGCATACAATTTTTTGTATGTCGCTGCGGTCAATCAGATACTTCACAGCGAACAAAACGCCGGAAATAAAGATCAGGGCCTGAGGCACAAGGCATAGCCGCGTCTCGCCCGCGATGCTGAGGACGAAATGGATTACGAACCAGGCCGGACACATGATCAAAAAGAAACGCTGCCATAAACGCGGCCAATTAAAGATGAACAGCAAGCCGAACGCGGGAATAAATCCCAGTGTATAAAAAAGCTGACTCCAGGTAAAGGAGCAGGTCACATTGTAGATCAACATGGGGTAGCCGTAGCCGGGGATTACTTGGTAAGGAATGTAAAGCGGACGGTTAGGATAGATAATAGGTAGTCTTGCGAATATGGCCGCAAAGACCCCACCAGACAGGAGAAATGGCAGAAGTTTCTTGTGGATGGGCAGTTGTTCATTCACCAAAGCCGTCAGCACCAGAAAGGGGATCAGGCCGCTGGCCTCGCGGTTGCTTTTTTCCCATTTTGCCAACCTCTGAAGAGCATTCCTTGTTATTGATATTATCGACAGCAGCAGATTTTTCCGGATGAGCTACATCATATATAAAACTCACCTCGCTCCTCTTCTCCCAAATTGACGCTCCAACATATCCACGGACAAATGAATCATGGTCGGTCGTCCATGCGGACAGGTGCGCGGCGAATCGCAATTTTCCAGATCGGTCAGCAGGGCGCGTTGTTCATCGGTCGAAAGGGTCTGTCCGCCTTTGACCGCCAGCCGCTTACAGACGCGCGCTGCCAGTTTCTTTTCCATTTCATTTTGCAACGGCGCTTCATCTTCTTCAAAGTCTTCGACGATGGCGCGCAGCGCAGCGGACGGGTCCCCGCCCGCCAAGATGACCGGCATGGCGCGCACCTGGAAGGAATTGGAACCAAAATCTTCGACTTCAAACCCAAAGTGTTCCAGAACCGGTAATTGCTCGGCCAATAATTTTGCATTTGCTGGCGGCAATTGCACCACCACGGGTGTGAGCAAAGACTGTGACGGAATTTTTTTCATATCGTGTTGCGCCATGAGTTTCTCAAATAAAACGCGTTCGTGCGCGGCGTGTTGGTCAATCAAATATAAACCGTCCGGGCCTTCGGCGACGAGATAGGTTGAACCGATCTGGCCGATGAGTCTGAGCAAGGGAACATTGTTTAAAGTTGAAGGCCTGCCCTGAGCGTTGTCGAAGGGTTGAAGGCTGGAAGGTTGACCGATTCCAGACCCTCGATTCTCGACTTCCAACTGATCACTGTTCACTGATAACTGATCACTGGAATGTCCAATCGTCCAATCCAAGCCAACCTGCCTCGTAGACTCGGCGCGATTCCCCCACAATGCAGGCGCAACCGTCGGAACTGGTGCGTACGCCAAAAGTCCGCGGCGAACCGCACGTTGGACGAAGCTGAAGATGCGGTCCTGATTCCTGAATCGAACTTCCGCCTTGGCAGGATGCACGTTCACATCCACTTCTTCGGGGTCGATCTCAATGAACATCGCCGCCAGCGGATAACGTCCGACCATCAACAGCGTGTGATACGCCTGAATGAGTGCGGTGGTCAGCGGCGTATCCTGCACCCAGCGGCCATTCACAAAGAACGTGATGTCTTTGCGATTCGAACGCGTGATGGCCGTCGGACTCACGTAGCCGGTGAGTTTTATATTTTCCTCTTCGGCGTTGATCTCCAATAATTGCCTGGCGACATCCACGCCATACAACGCGGCCAGGATCGAGCGGCGGTCGCCATCGCCCGCGGTTTGCAGTGTGAAGTTGCTTCCTTCGGCCAATTTGAAACGCACATTGGGATAAGCCAGCGCATAACGCGTCAGCAATGCGTCGATGGCGCGGCGTTCGGTCACATCCTTCTTCATGAATTTCAAACGCGCCGGGACATTATAAAAAAGATCTTCGACACGCACGACGGTGCCGGTCGGCGCGCCGATGGCCTCGACCTTGCCTGCGCGTCCGCCCTCGACCCGGATGCAGGCTCCCGCCTTTGAGTTCGCCACTTTTGACGTCATCGTCATGCGCGAGACCGAGCCAATCGAAGCCAGCGCCTCGCCGCGAAATCCAAGTGTGACGATGTGAAAAAGATCATCGGCGCGCGCCAGCTTGGATGTGGCGTGACGCGAAACGGCCAGCGCCAACTCGCCCGAGGTGATGCCGCTGCCATCATCGGCGACTTCGATCAATTTGCGTCCGGCCTCGGCAATCGTCACGGTCAGACTCTTTGCGTCGGCGTCCAGCGCGTTCTCGACCAATTCCTTGACCACCGAGGCGGGGCGTTCGATCACTTCACCAGCGGCGATTTGCGAGGCAACTTCGGACGATAAAAGACGAATAGGCATGGCTCGATTATAGCGGGAATAACGTCATTGCGAGACGCGTTTTATGCGGCGAAGCAATCTCATCTTTTGTGTGCGAGATTGCTTCGTCGGGCTTGGTCTCGATATGCGGAGAACGCTACTCGACCACCAGCCCTCCTCGCTAATGACATGACGCGAATCACGTATAATAGCCGAATGACTTTTACCACCATTTTCTTCGATCTCGATGACACGCTTTATCCCGCCTCCAGCGGCTTGTGGCAAACGCTCAAAAAACGCATGAGCACGTACATGCAGGAGCGCATGGGAATTCCCGAATCAGAGATAGGACGCCTGCGCGAAAAATATTTCCGCGAATACGGCACGACTCTGCGCGGACTGCAGGCTAATCACAAAATTGACCCGCAGGATTTTCTGGCTTATGTGCATGACGTTCCACTGGCGGACTTCATTCATCCCGATCCGGTTCAGCAATCGGTGCTCGCTTCGCTGCGGACCCGGAACCTGATCTTCACCAATGCAGATGTTCTCCATGCCCAACGCGTGCTCCACCAACTGCAGATCGAGGGATATTTTGCGGACATCATTGATGTGAATCGCATGTCGCCATTCTGCAAGCCGAACCCGGAAGCGTTCGCGCTGGCGATGAAAGTCGCGGGTGAAAGCGATCCGTCAAAGTGCGTGATGATCGACGACCTGCCGCACACGACGCGCGCCGCGAAGGCTCAGGGCTTGTACGCGCTCCTTTATGGTTCTGAAATGCCAAACCACTTTGGTTCTGAAATGCCAAACCACTTTGGCGCGTCCGCCTCGGGCGGGGATGCCGACGCGGTTTTATCCAATTGGAACGAATTGCCCGCATTCTTGAACGGGAGGCATCCATGAATACAGCCGGCATCCTAATCATTCTGCTCATCCTGGCGCTCGTCATCCTCGCCGGTAATACGATGATTGCAGTGGCTTTTCTGCGCGGACGGAAGGATAATTTCAAGGGCACGCGCGGCCGCAACGACGAAGACGTGAACGAACTTCACCGCCGCGTCGAGGAATTATCCAAGAAAAAAGACTGATCCACACAATTTTTACAAATCTCTTGCGTAAGTTTCATTATCCTTTAATCCCTGCGTGATAAGCTCGACTAAGTTTATCGTCATCCCAGGAGGCATCTGTGAATAAAGTTTTGAAAATTGTTTTGTTGGGGCTGGTAGGGCTTGTGCTCTTATTTGGCGGGTTCTCAGGCGGATTCGCGGTTGGACATTTGGTTCCCGTCGGTCAGCAATCAACTGTTGTGCCGATTGCCAACGCGCCGACCGTTTCTTCCGAAGCGCAAACTGCCACACCCCAAAATTTACAAACGCTCTTCCAGCCGTTCTGGGAAGCCTGGCAAATTATCCATCAACAATATGTGGACCAGCCGGTGGATGATACCAAGCTGATGGAAGGTGCCATTAATGGCATGATGCAATCGCTGGGGGACGCGCACAGTACTTACATGGATCCCCAAACCTACAAGGACGCGAACGCGCAACTGGCTGGTTCTTATCAAGGCATCGGCGCGTACGTGGATACCACCGGCAAGTTTCTGACCATCACGAGTCCAATGGTTGGTTCGCCGGCTGAAAAAGCCGGACTGCAAGCTGGGGACCAGATCATCGCGGTTGACCATGTGGATATGACCGGCATCAACCCCGAAGTGGTGCGTACGAAAGTTATCGGCCCGGCTGGAACAATCGTCCATCTGACGATCCGCCGCGCAGGCGAATCAGCGCCGTTGGAAATTGACGTGACGCGCGCCAAGATCACCGTCCCAAGCGCCAGCGGCAAAATGCTCGATAACGGCATCGCTTATGTTCAGATCACGACCTTTGGCGATAACACCACAAAGGAATTGACCGACACATTGAAAACTTTGATGGCCCAGAATCCAAAGGGTTTGATTCTCGATCTGCGCGACAACGGCGGCGGATATTTACAAACCGCGGTTGAAGTTGTCTCACAATTCCAGGATAACGGTGTAGTACTTTATGAGAAGTATGGCGACGGCACCAAGAAATCCTACGATGTGATCTCCGGCGGAATGGCGACCAAGACGCCGATGGTCGTGTTGATCAACGAAGGCTCGGCCTCGGCTTCCGAAATCACAGCCGGAGCGTTGCAGGATTACGGACGTGCTAAATTGGTTGGCGTGGTCTCCTACGGTAAAGGTTCCGTCCAGAACTGGGTGCCTCTGTCGAACG
>JAKBYW010000050.1:0-5198 GCA_021840275.1 Chloroflexota bacterium
CGGAGGCCTCGGGCACAACATCGATACCGGTCGGAGCGCCGAGTCCGAACGAGCGCGCCATATTGGCAATGTCGGCTGCGCGATTGTTGTTATATAGGTCCAGGCCGATGTGCCAGAAATATGGATTGCAGGAGCGCATCAGGCCTTCGGGCAAAGTCAGCAGGCCGGATGGTTTGCTATCTGAGGTATCACACTGCTTGCCTGCCGCAAGCCTGTCCTGACAATGCTGCCAGGTCCAGTCATGCAGGACGGGGCCGCCATATTTCTGTAATTCGGTAAAATCATACTGGCAGGAGTAGGTTGTTTGAGGCAGATACAATCCGCTTTCCAACGCGGCCGAGAAGGTGACAACTTTGAAGACCGAGCCAAGCGGCAATTCTCCCTGCGTAGCGCGATTAACCAGCGGCTTATCCTGGCTATTGAGCAAGTCGTTGAGCAAATAGCCGTTGTTGAAATTATTGGGATCGAAGAGGTTTGGGTCATAGCCGGGCGAGGAGGCCATTGCCAGCACGCGGCCGGTATCGCGTTCGAGGACAACTATCGCGCCTTTGAAGCCCCGCAGGGCGGTTTGCGCATTTTCCTGCAGGCTTTGATCAATCGTCAAATAGACCGAGTCGGCAGGCTGGGGCTGGCTTTCGCCAAGCTTGGCAACCAAGTTGCCATTGGGGTCAACCACCCAAAGCGTGCCGCCATGCCTGCCTGCCAAATAAGACTCCATGGATTTCTCGATCCCGGTCTGGCCGATCCTCTCGTCGCCGCGATAGCCTTTGCGACGGTATTCATCCACCTGTGCGGGGTTGATGAGTTGCATATAACCGACCACCTGTGGTGCGATGCCCTGATTAAAATACACGCGCGAGGTATAAGGATTAACGGTAAGTCCGCTGGATCCCAGATTCAAAACGCCCTTGACTTCGCTGGCGGCGGCATCGCAAATGGCAACATACCAATCCGGCCCGGCGTTGGCGTATTTCGCCTGGATTGCATCCGGGCTGATGCCGCATAGCGTTGACAGTTCGCTGACCAGAGTCCCTTCGGATTTTGGAGTCAAATTGCCGGGGGTGATTCCCAACGCGTACGCGTCAGATTGGCTGACGATGGGCAGGCCGTTGCGGTCGTAGACGTTGCCGCGGGCTGGAATTTGGTAATCCATTTTCAGGACATTGCCGCCCGCCAGTTCGGGCAGGATCAGGCTAAGGTCCCAATTGAGGCGCCATTGGCCAGCTTCCAGATTAAAGTGCGCGATCATGTCGCGTTGAATATCTCCCACCAGGGCGGTGTGATAGATGATTCGAAATCCAACCTGTGCGCTGTCCGGACTGAGCGCTTCGGTCAGGATCTTGTAGTCCAAACTTCCGGCGCTCATGGTGTTAAGCGCGTCGTTGTAGTCCTTGCTGAATACATCCTGCGTCACCGCGGCCTGACTTTCCTTCGACAGCAAGCCATACATCGTGGTGTAGTCGCCATTCTTGAGCGCATCGAGAAATTTACCCATAGGCGCCTCGGCATCCGGAGCGTGCGTGATGCCGACCGACGCGGTGGGCAGAGGCGTTTTGGTTGGGAAAATCGAAAAACCTGGCTGAGGCGTGCCATTGATCGTCGTCGGCGCGCAAGCGGCCAGCAAAACGAGCATCAGGATCAATTGAAGCCAGCGTATTGGTTTCATGCGTTTACCTTTTTATCCAACCTGCTCACCGCGCAGAATGGAGCGCGAGACAGGACATTGATATTGCAAATAGGTTTGACAATTGTTCGGAATGTCCGCGTTGGGCGTGACATCAAGTTTTCGCAGGGCGCGTGTCAGGTGGCACAAAGGCAATCCCATCACGGATGCAAAACAGCCCTGCATGTTTTCAACCGGCTGAAATCGTGAATGCTGAATGGCATAAGCTCCGGCTTTATCGAGCGGATCCCCGCTCAGGACATAGGCGCTGATCTCGTCGTCGCTGTAATTCCGCATGGGAACATCCGTCACACATAATTCGGTAATGCTGCATCCGTCCTTCACGCTGAGAATCGTCAGACCGGTGAAGACTTGATGTGTATGCCCGCGCAAACGTTGGAGCATTTCCACGGCGGCAGTGATGTCTTTGGGTTTGCCGAGGATTGTGTTGCCATCCACCACGGCAGTATCTGCGGTCACGATGATGTGTTCAGCCCGCGCGTGGACAACCGCTGCACGGGCTTTTGCTTCAGCAAGTCTTCGCACGTAATCGGCAGGCGTTTCGCCCGGATCCTGACTTTCATCCACGTCCGGGACGAAAACACTGAACATCCAGTTCCCCAAGGCGATCAATGCTCTGCGGCGCGGAGAGTTGGACGCCAGTAAGATCAAAGTTCGTTCGATCACGGCAAGATTCTAACACAGTATAAAAATGGTCTTCAGGCAGGACTCAGGTGGGCATGTTAAAAATTTGGACGGTTCTTTCCTGGTTGGAACAAGTAAAACACAGTGACTCATTAGCTCATGCCACAAGTTATGATTAAGGAAGTTTGGTGGCGAGTGGTAAAATGTGTCTAGACCAAAATTTATCTGGAGGCAGGCGTGAAGGAACTCAGAGATCGAATTCAACGTGATGGACAAAGTCTTGGAAACGGTATTCTAAAAGTAGATAGTTTTGTAAATCATCAAGTCGACGCGACCCTGATGGACGCCTGCGGAAAAGAATTCGCACGCCGCTTCGCAAACGTCGGCGCGACCAAAGTGCTGACGGCTGAAATTTCAGGCATCGCTCCCGCCCTGACAACGGCGCTTCATCTCGGACTTCCAGTGGTGTACGCACGAAAAAACAAGCCCATCACCATGCCGGATCAGGTCTATCTCACGCTGGCGCCTTCGCACACCAAAGGCCGCATGGTGGAATTGATCGTCTCGCCTGAATATCTGGCAAACGGCGAAAAAGTTTTGATCATTGATGACTTCCTTGCCTCAGGCGCAACCATTCTCGGCCTCGTCCGTCTGGCGGAAGCGGCTGGTGCGAAAATCGTCGGCATCGGCGCGTTGATCGAGAAAAGCTTCGAGGGCGGACGTGAGGCGCTCAAGCCGGTCGACGTACCAGTCGAATCACTGGCCTGCATCACATCGATGGATGGCGGGAAGATAGTGTTCAGTGAACAGTAATCAGTTATCAGTGCTCAGTAATCAGTGTTCACATTTTTGATTTGGCTTGCGAACACAGGGTTGGGTCGAATATTGACCGGATGGATATTTGCACACATGAGTTTTGCGATTCCCGTTAAGCGTTTGCGCGAGACAGATACCTTGATGGCTTTTTATCATCCAAAACCGGATCATCCGTTCCATGTTTTAATTGTGCCAAAGAAAGCCGTTCCAAAACTGATGGATTTCGATGCAAGCGACTCGGCTTTTCTCACTGATTTATTTTCCACTGTGCAGAGCTTGGTTAATGAATTTCATTTGCCTGCCTATCGTTTAATTGTCAACGGCGGTGAATATCAGGATTTTCCGCAGTTGCATTTTCATCTAATTTCCGATTCTTCGCATCGATACTGAGCGACCCCAGGTAAGACACATTCTCGATTGTATATAAAGCAAAGGGAATTAATTCAAACCAAATTCGATATTCAATGACAGCGCCAAAAAGAAAATTCCCGAGAGCAAACAATACGGCCATTACTTTAAGAGAAATGATTTTCTTATCAGGTGTTGAAAGGATAATAAAGCTTAATAATGTGCCCGCATTGATAAGAAAGGGTTGCAGGGAATCAAAACTACCAAGATTTTGAATTAAATAAATGTCAGAAGATGTCGCGCCCAACCCCGTCTCCATTGTGAAGAACAGCGATGAGGATTTGGTAAACATATCAATCCCAAGCTTAACCAAAATACAAAGCACAAGGGAGGCAAGAAACATTTTCCATTTGTCTTTTCCAGATAAGCCGTCAGCAAACAGGAAGGCAACACAAAGTACGCCCGCAGTCTCCTTAAAACCCATTGCCAACGGAAGCAATACAAGCATCCATTGGAATTTGTCGTTAAGAAAGAGAAATAGAAATAATGTGAAGATAAATAATGCGGGCATGTCCCAGGGATAAATTCTGGTTGTGGACACTTTAGGCATATATCCAAATGTTATTGCGGCATATGTTCCTAATATGTATAAAACAGCCCGTCTCTTTAAAAAGAAAATATAAACAACGGCTATCAGGACGAACCAAAGTGAGGTCCACAAGGCTATGGAAAAAGCTCGAGGATCCACGACATAACGAACAAATGTCCGGCCCATGATATAAAGACCCAAACGACCGTCAACCCATGCAAGCAAATTGGAAAACAAGCGGGTTTTCCAGGCCGTTTTTAGATCATAGTAACCGCTAAGCCCGGATGAAAACGAGTAGAACGTTTTGATATTATCAGGTTGTTGAACAGATAAAACAACAACCTGATAGAAGAGTGGTACAACTACTCCCATAGCCAAAAACAATGGCGATAAGTAGTCTGAAAGCAAATTCTTTCTAACAACGGACATATTTATCTCCTGGAATCCGAAAGATTGTTATCGAACGAAAAACAACCGATATTCAAAGATCGGATTCTTACAAAGGCTAAATATCCATAACCACCATCACTATGCCATCACTGTTTCCAATCAACTAATTATACGAGACCTTTTATGAAAATGAACTCCATTGCAATCCTCGATTTCGGTTCTCAATACGCCCAACTTATTGCTCGCCGCGTGCGCGAAGCGCAGGTTTACTGCGAACTCTTTCCGTGGGACGCTCCCGCCGAAAAAGTTTTAGCGATCAAACCCAAAGCCTTTATCCTTTCCGGCGGGCCCAAATCGGTCTATGAGCCAAACGCACCGTACATTCAAAAATATATTTTTGAGTCGGGCCTGCCCATCCTCGGAATCTGTTACGGGATGCAGGCGTTGACCCACGCGCTCGGCGGGCAGGTTGATTCATCTGCCCAACGCGAATATGGCCCGGCGGGAATCCAGCCACTGATCCCCGGCACGATGCTGGATGTTATCTCGCAAGTATGGATGTCGCACGGCGACCGCATCACAAAAATGCCGCCGGGGTTTGTGGCGCTGGCAAAAAGCGGGAATAGTCCGTTCGCGGCGATGGGCGATTTTCAACGCAAATATTTTGGCGTGCAATTCCATCCAGAAGTTCGACATACGCCGAACGGCTCGGAACTGATCAAACATTTTGTGACCGACATTTCCGGT
>JAKBYW010000050.1:5208-8910 GCA_021840275.1 Chloroflexota bacterium
TGTCAAACCAGATTGGACACCAGAATCCATTATTGAAGACGCCGTGGCCCGGATACGAAAACAAGTTGGCAATGAACCCTTCGACAAAGTTCAGGGACCACGCGTGCTGGCAGCGGTCAGTGGCGGCGTGGATTCGTCTGTGGCTGCGGCGCTGGTGCACAAAGCCATCGGTGATCGACTCGTAGCCGTTTTCGTGGATACAGGCTTGCTGCGTCAAGGCGAAAGCGATCAGGTTGTCGCAGCGTTTCGGGAGAAGATGCACGCGGAATTAATCGCAGTCGAAGCAGGCGCGGACTTCATCGGCGCGTTGAAAGGCGTGACCGACCCGGAGCAAAAACGCAAAATCGTCGGTGAGAAATTCATCCGGTTGTTTGAAGAGCAAGCCAAGAGTTTAGGCAAGCCGCGCTTTTTGGTGCAAGGCACGATCTATCCGGACGTGGTTGAGTCCTCCGCGCCGGATCGAAACAAAGCCGAGAAGATCAAAACTCATCACAACGTCGGCGGACTACCTGAAGACATGCAGTTCGAGTTGGTTGAACCGCTTAGATATTTGTTCAAGGATGAAGTCCGCTTGGTCGGTGAAGCGCTTGGGCTGCCGGAAACGATGGTTTGGCGGCAGCCGTTCCCGGGTCCAGGCCTGACCGTGCGCTGTCTCGGGGAGATCACTTACGAACGTGTATCCCGTTTGCGGGCGGCGGATGCCATCCTGCTGGAGGAATTATCCAAAGAAGGTTTCCTCGGAAAAGACGGGCGGGTCTCGCAGGCATTTGTTGTTTTGCTTCCTGTCCGTTCGGTGGGCGTGATGGGTGACCAGCGCACATATCAGGAAGCCGCGGCGATCCGCGCGGTTTCAACCGAGGATTTCATGACGGCGGATTGGGCGCGCCTGCCGCACGAGCTTTTAGCGCGTGTAGCGAATCGTATAGTCAATGAAGTAGACGGAATCAATCGGGTCGTGTATGATATTACGAGCAAACCACCCGCTACAATTGAATGGGAATAGACTGATTTACAATTGTTGTCCCAGCTTTAGCGATTGGAGAGTAAAAAATGACTAACCAAATCGAACCTCGCCGACCAAAAATAATGGTTAAGCGCAGCCCGATTTCATCCGCGCCTGTGCATCCACTAGCGGCGCTCACAACCATCGTGTTGGACAACGTCTTCGGCGTCATTGAAATTGCAGATCTGCTCCTGCTGCTATTCACCGGCCTGACTGTTGGAACGATCTGCACCGTAACGGTTGCTTTTGTGCAGCGTTACATGGCAAAAGATGAGTGGGGACCATCCATTGCCAAAGGCCTGGTTATGGGCGTGATTGCTGGTGTGCCGTACCAAGTCAGCGGCACGGCCGCAGGCGGATTATTCTTAGCCTGGGCCGGGATGCACGAATGGATCAAGCTGCCATCTTCGACGGGAGGATTGGACAGCAACGATCATGAAATAATCGATGTGGATCCAAAATAATCTGCAGCTTCTTCATATCCGGCAATTCTCAACAAATGCGTAAATTTTTTCTCGCAACTCTCAGCCTGATTCTTTTATTTGGATTGGGCCTGCCCATCCGCGTACACGCGCAAGCACAGGCCGAGGCCGATCTCTATCCGGTGGATGCTTCGGCCTTTCCGGTGATATCATCCTTCCTGGATGTGTATGACGCTTCGGGCCGTTTTATTAGCGGACTCAAGCCCGGTGACGTGACCATGATCGAAGACGGACAACCACTCCCGGTCCAGGAATTGACCGAGATGGCGGTCCCCGCACAAATTGTAGTTGCGATCAACCCCGGACCCTCGCTCGGAATCCGCAACACGCAGGGCGCGCCTCGCTTTCAAGCGATCGTGCAGGCGCTCGACGCCTGGGGCCAAAAGCTTCCCGCGGATTTGCCCGATGATTTGAGTCTCGTCACGATTGCCGGGCCGGTCATCGCTCACGCCAGTGCAAAAGACTGGCTGGTGAGCCTGAACGCCTTCCAACCCGATTTCCGCGCCACCACTCCCAACCTGCAATCGCTTGCCAGCGCCATTGACATCGCCGCCGCGCAGGCGCCGCGCGTTGGGATGAAGCGCGCTGTGTTGTTCATCACCCCGCACATGGACGATGCCAACATCGACACGCTCCTGCAGCCGTTGGTCCAAAAGGCGCAACAAAACCGTGTACACGTCTTCGTCTGGTTCGTGGACACGGATATATATGCGGCCACCACCAGCGCAGCAGCCTTCAACAATCTGGCCATACAAACAAATGGCGGATATTTCTCTGCCACGAATGAAGCGCAACCTTTTCCTGACCCTGAAACCTATTTCGCGCCGCTGCGAAGACTGTATTCACTCAAATACAACTCCACCACAACCAAAGGCGGACAACACACCCTCAGCGTACAGATCGCAAGCGCGGGCGGAAAAATCCAATCGGCGGATCAAACCTTCACAGCAGATATCCAGCCGCCCAACCCGATCTTCGTCCAACCGCCTCTGCAGATCGTGCGCCGTCCGCCACAGAACGATCCATACAACGACAAAATTCTTTTGCCCGACACGCAGAAGATCGACATCATCATCGAATTTCCCGATAAGCACCAACGTCCACTCGTCCGCACCACGTTTTATGTGGACGGTGTGATCGCGGCTGAAAATAAAGCCGCGCCGTTCGATACATTCACGTGGGACATCAGCAAATACAATGTGAGCAGTGAACACAAGATCATGGTCGAGGCCGTTGATTCGCTGGGATTGAGCAAAACCAGCATGGAGATTCCGATCACGGTCACAGTCATCCAGCCGCCGCGCGGCATCTCTGCCTTTTTCGCAAGATATAAACAATACACCACCTACGGCGCGATCGGCCTGGCCGGGCTGGTATTGCTGTTGATTCTCTTCCTCGGAAACATACGCTCGGCCTTTGCACACGCGCGGAAATCGCGCAAAGCCGCCGGGGACCCGCTCACGCAACCGGTCCCGGCAACTGTCGAACCAATAACAGGCCGCACCAAAAACGGACGCTCCGCGAATGGGCGCGCGAAAAAGATGGACGCCCCCGCCTGGCTTCAACGCCTCACCCCTGACATGGCAGCGGCTCCCGTTTCGCCGATTCTCCTCACCGAAAAAGAGATCATCTTCGGCTCTGACCCGGTGCAATCGACTTATGTTCTGGACGATCCATCTCTCGGTCCGCGTCACGCGCGCTTGACCCAGACCGAGGACGGCGGATATCTTTTGACCGACGCAGGCACAGTGGCAGGTACTTGGGTCAACTTTGAGCCGGTGGGAAAAGAGGGCTATCCGCTCCAGCACGGTGACGTGGTACACTTCGGCCAATTAACTTTTCGTTTTGAATTAAGGGCCCCGCCCCCCGCGACGGAACCAAAAATCATCAAAGAGACTCCCTGGTCATGAACCGTTCCCAGCGCCCCCATCTAAACATCGCCGCCTTGAGCCATGCCGGGATGTCTGGAAGAAACAACGAAGACCGATATGCCATTGCTTCATATCTTGGCAAAAATAAGACACCAGTGCTGTTCGCCATTGTCGCAGACGGCATTGGAGGACATCGCGCCGGTGAAGTGGCCGCCGAACTGGCGGTCAACTACATCATCGCGAAAGTCTCGGAGAGCAATGGCAACAAGCCACTCGAGATCATGGAGTCTGCCATTCACACGGCCAGTCAGGTGATAACCTCGCGCTCAGCCAGCAAAACTGAACA